>DATIJX010000031.1:0-67782 GCA_035478175.1 Ignavibacteriaceae bacterium | reverse complement strand
TGTGGTTGGATTGAATGGGTTCGGGTAGTTCTGGTAAAGCACATAATTAGTAACCGGATTTGTTGCCGCTGGCGGCGTGTAAGTCATCGAGGCAAAGTTGCTCTGGTATTCAAGAATTGCTCTTTGAACATTTTCTCTTGCAACAGTGATTGAGTTGAGAGGATCAGTTCCTCTTCCGATTATATAAGCAATAATTATTTCCTGCGGTTTATCTTTTTCTAAAAGGAATGGGCCTGTGCTGATTAGATTTCTATGATCTCTTTGTTGAGTGCTGATCCATCCTATGTTTGTAACGGGGTCACCGGAAAACCAGAAATGTTTATCAACATTATGACAGTCCACTCCGCCTCTCACCTGACCATACGGGAAAGTGCAGGGATTTGGATAGACTCCAAATCTGGTTTGTCCTTCGAGATAATTTCTTGCTTCTGCGGCATTATCCGGGTCTCCAAGACTAGGATCACCACCAACAAAAAATATATGCGAACTCATTCGACTATTCATTGCTGATGACACTTGCTTTATTCCGATTAATTCACCGAGATAATTATATGCAGTATCGAATGAATTATTTGTTGATATCATCGGTCCCTGCAACAATGTCGTAAAAAACGAAGGAGGATTCTCTCCATATTGCCAGTCGGGTGTATTTGCATAATAAAAACCTGATTGAAGCAGGGTATCACAGCCAACAACATCATCTGTTGCATCGCCCACATCGGCATCTTCCCAAACTCCGAAGTAAACTGAATCCATAACCTCAGCGACTGAACCTGTATTTAGAAGTTTATACTTAATGAAAAATACATTCTCAAGTTCAGGATCACTCGATGCGAAAACAGTTTGCCGGATTTCTATCCCCTGCGGTTCAACTGTATTCCATCTTCTCTGCACTCTTGGCTTACTGTCATTATATATACACCAGGCTGTCATATCGCCGAGTATCATCGGCATATCTTCATTCAAATCCCACGTCCCGTTCAAGTTTTTATCCGCAGGATTATAAATTCCATCGCCATCACCATCGTAGAATTCTGCACCAAGGTTAACGGCATCTTTCCATCTCTGCCAGGAAGAACCGAACGGAATATCATCTTTCCTCATAATATAAAAATTAAACAGTGGATCATCGGGATTTGAGTTTACCGTTCCCGCTAAATAATCTTGCACCAGACTAGCAGTTGCAACAGCGTTTGTCCATAACTCTCCATTCGAATATCCCGACAAGTAGAATCCTGAAGAAAACAAAAAACTGCCTTCCTCATAATTTCCGTAAGATGGAAAAGTGACTAATAAATTTCTCTTAGCATTCGCTTCGCTTTCCTCGACATCTTTCAAACGAAACGTTGAGTTGACTGTATCTCTGACCCATATATCGGCTATAACTCCTTCGTTTGAAAAGGATACTTTAATTTTATTGGCATCCAATGAAAATGTGCTTCTGGGTTCAGTCTGTAAGTAGTAAACTCGATTCCCATAAATACCATCACCAGCAGCCTGGTCAAAATGATTTCCATCATCGAACAATATTGCCGGTTCAGTTTCAGCTTTAGAGAAATATTCTACAGATCTAACAGCTACATCATCCTTCACATAAGCATTAACTATAAAGCTATCAGCGGATGAAGGCCAGCTATAAGGAGATTCGCTAAGAAAGAGAAAAGGCGGTGTGTAAGTTTCAACTGTTTCTCCTAATATTCCAAAAGCAATCTGGTGGCGGCCGGTAAATTTCACAGTTGAGTAAGACAAAAAAGGACGATTACCCGAAGTATTTAACGATGGAAAATTGTCATCGCCGATAAAATGAGTTAATTGATTTTCATCACTCCAGCTTAAACCTCCATCTGTACTTTTTCTGTAGAAAATATTTCCAACATTGAAGTTTATGTTTGTTCCGAACGTAACTATATCATTTCTTAGGTATGAAAGCCAAAGATTTCCTTCACCATCCCTGCTTATTCTTGGAATTGCTTCATTGCTCGCGTAACCGGAAATATTTATTGTATCGCTCCAGGTTATTCCATTATCATTGCTGAAGATAGAGTATATATTATAATTACTGCTTGATATCCTCTTAAGATGGAAAACACAAATCAACTTGCCGGGCTCTGTAGAAATGATACTATGATCAGAAAAGCTGTACCCACCGGTTTTTGGAATAGTAACCGGAATGCCGTTCCAATTTTCTCCATCATCAAAACTTTCTTTGTAGTACAAATTTAGCTGGTCACTATTGTTTACATTATAGCAAAGAATTATTCTATCATCATCAAGCTGCGACAGCTTTAAGTGATAGATTCTCCTGCCAGGTGGTGTTGGATCAGGTCCGGTTCCATAAATTATTTGAATTGGCGACCAGGTTTCTCCATCGTCATCGGAATAGGTTATGTTAATTCCCTCTAAAATTATTGACCACGAGAGAATCAACCTGCCCGTTTTAGTTTTTAATGCTGATAGATAAATTAATTCCTGAGCTAATGAATCAAGTGCAAATTGGAATTTCGGTTCTTCCCAATTTATACCCCTATTATTACTTTTAGTCGAGAAGATTGTGTCCTTCGTCTGATTCACATAAAAAATCATTATCTCATTTTCTGAAACCCAAACCGGAGTTGATTCTTTGATTGATTGTGAGATGTCCTGAACCGGAAGTCTTGTAACTTCAGTTATCTGAGAATACAGCTCTGCCGCTGAAAGAAAAATTAAAGCTAGTAATAGAAAATTTCTCATCTTATTAAAATCATTTTTTTACTGGTGATGAAATCATTTACTCGCAACTGATAAATATAAACTCCGCTCGCTAATCCTGTTGAGCTAAATGTTACTTCATACCTGTCTGCTCTCTTAAATTCATTAAGGATGGTTTTTACTTTCTGTCCAAGAATATCGAATACTTCTATCGTTACTACTCCATCCTGCGGGAGTTCATATCTTATCGTAGTGGTTGGATTAAATGGATTTGGATAGTTTTGGTAAAGCACATAACTGTTTACAGGATTTGTTGCTGATGGTGGCATGTAAGTCATTGAAGCAAAGTTGCTCTGGTATTCCTGTATTGCTCTCTGCACATTTTCTCTTGCAACTGTTACTGAACTGAGTGGATCAGTACCTCTTCCTATTACGTATGCAATTATTATTTCCTGCGGTTTATCTTTTTCTAAAAGGAATGGGCCTGTGCTGATTAGATTTCGTTTATCGCTTCGAAATGTATTTATCCAGCCGTAATCTGAGACCGGATCTCCGGAAACCCAAAATGCCGGATTAATTTCATTACAATTTACTCCACCTCTGACTTCACCATAAATAAAATTACATGGATCGGGAAATTGGCCAACTCTGTTCTTTCCTAACATATAATTTTTTGCTTCAACTTCATTCTCTGGACTCATGAATCCAGAAGGTCCTGGAACAGAAAAGACATGTGAAGTTATATCAAGGTTTTTTCTTCCTCCTGATTTTTCACTGCCAATCAACTCCCCTGAATTATTATGAGCAGTATCAGAAGGATTGTTTGTTTCAATAAAGGGACCTTGCAAAAAAGTTGTAAAGAATGAAGGTGGGTTAATTCCATAAATTGCATCGGGACCATCTTTGTAATAAAAGCCCGAATTTAACAATGTATCACAGCCAACTTTATCCTTCGTATAATCACCAACATCCGCATCCTCCCAAACACCAAAATAAACTGAATCCATAATTTCAGCAACAAGTCCAGTGTTAAGAATTGAATATCGTATGAAGATTACATTCTCAAGCTCCGGGTTATCAGTTGCAAATATTGTTTGTCTTACTTCTATTCCTTGTGGATTCACCGTATTCCATCTTCTCTGCCCCTTTGGTAATCCATCATTGTAAACACACCAGGCAGTTTGGTCACCTATCAGCATTGGCATATCTTCATCAGGATCCCATGTGCCGTTCCAGTTTTTATCTACCGGGCTGTAAATTCCGTCACCGTCACCATCGTAAAATTCTGCACCGAGTGAAACTGCATCTTTCCATCGCTGCCAGGAATAGCCGAAAGGCGGATCATCGCGGTATATAGTATAAATTTTATTTAACGGATCGTTTTTATCTGATCCTACACTTCCAGGTATATAATCTTCTACTAACATTGCACTTGCCTGTGCATTTGCCCACAGCGTTTCATTCGTATAACCTGACATAACAAACCCTCCTGAAAACAAAAAGCCGCCTTCTTCGAATCTGCCACCGGCACCAATTCCGCTTGCTTCTTCAACAACAGTTACGAACTGGCATTTATGAGCTGAATTATCTGTAGCTTCAAAGATGCAGCTTTGACTAAAACTAGTTCTTGTATCAGCAATGATACCTTTATTATTAAATGGCAAAGTCAATTTATTTACATCAATCTTTCCGGCTTTTGAAGGTTCAAGTGAGTTTAGCAAAACTACATTAGCAAAAAGATTATCATTTGCACCACCGTCATTATGTAAACCATCGTCAAATAATTCAGCATAACTGCCGTCTTCAAAAGTAACGGTAACCTTCACAACTTCTTCATCATCAATTACATTCGAACTTATCAGCCAATGCTTTCCGCTAAGGCTGTCTGCGTTTGCGAAAACACCTTCAATAAACGGAGGACGGAATTGTTCAACAGTCTCTCCAATAATTGCATAACTTATCTGCGGTTGGTTTGTATAGCGTGTTGACGAAAATGTAATGAATGCTTTATCTCCGGACTTTGCTGCCTGTACATACTGATCTTCACCTGCATAACTCGTAAACCGCTGCGGACTTCCCCAGTTTATTCCTCCATTAAAACTCTCAATGTAGTAAATATCATTTTTAGGATTGTACGGCTCGCTTGTATCTACTACCTGATACAATATTTTCAAATGAGTATCGCTGTATTTTATTACACGGGGATTATTTTCTCTTAAAGGTGAATCAATTACGGGAATTGAAACCGAGCCAAAATATCCCGAGGTACTTTCTTTATAGTATATCCCTGATTCATTCTGTTCAAAAAATGCAAGTATCTTATACGGCATACTGACAAATGATATTGTTTTTATATTGTTTGAGAATGTCGGAAATATATTTGAGAGTAAAGTCCAGGTTTCACCATTATCGGTACTTTCTCTGATGCCAACAAATGTACCGAGGTGATAACTCGAACTAAGCCATATCTTTCCATCTTCGAGTTCACTAAGCACAAGATTGTATCTGGCCGAGGTTCCGAAAGATATTCTATCTGACCAGGATAATGCATTATCATCAGAATGAATTGTGACGATCCGCCCCTGAGTATAGTCAGTCCAGGCAAGAATGATTCTACCTGTTGATGTTTTTAGTGATGTAAGGAACCTAGGCGAATTCGAAGCTCTCCATCCGAGTCCAGTAATGACCTGCGGATTGCTCCATGTCAATCCTGCATCTTTTGTTCTGGAATAATATAATGTATCCGGTCCGATCGGATTAAGATAGAATAACATAAGCTCATCTTCAGATATAACAACTGGCGAAGATTCAAAATACTGCTGCTCTTTATTCTGATGCGGAAATCTTGTAACATCTGAAATCTGAGAAGACAGATTAACAGCAAACAGAAGTGTAAATATTACTGACAGTTTCATCATCTTATTAACACCATTTTTTTACTTGTTATGAAGTCATTTACTCTTATCTGATAAATGTACACTCCGCTTGCCAATCCTGCGGAGTTAAATGTTACTTCATATCTATCCGCTTTCTGGAATTCGTTTAACAATGTTTTTACTTTTTGTCCAAGTATATCGAACACTTCGATGGTTACTACTCCATCCTGTGGTAGTTCGTACCTTATTGTTGTAGTTGGATTGAAGGGATTCGGATAGTTCTGATAAAGCACATAACTGTTTACAGGATTTGTTGGTGCCGGTGGTGTGTAAGTCATTGAAGCAAAGTTACTCTGGTATTCCTGAATTGCTCTCTGCACAATTTCTCTTGCAACTGTGATTGAGTTGAGATTGTCAGCTCCTCTTCCAACAATAAGTGCGAGTATTATTTCTACGGGTTTATTTTTTTCTAATTGTAGGGGACCGATGCTGGAAAATTTTCTATCATCTCTTGCTTGTATATCAAGCCACCCTATTTTATTAACAGGATCACCAGAAAACCAATACAAAGGATTGATATCATTACAGTTAATATTACCATACACATAGCCCCAGGCTGAATCGCAAGGATTTAGCAAATTTCCGTCCCTCTCCCGGCCAAAAACATAATTCCAGACTTGTGCACTGTCTCGTGGATCACCTTGATTGAGACTGCCTTTTGCATAACCGGTAAATGAAAATAAACCAAGATTTTTAAAACCAGGAATACTTTGTTCGCCTAATAGTCTTCCATTCCTGATAAAAGCTGTATCAGTAACAGTTGTTGATTCAACAACAGGTCCTTGCAACACAGAAGTGTAAACAGCAGGCGGATTATTTCCATAGAACGCATCAACCGGAGAGTTATATGTAAAGATTGAATTTAATAAAGTATCACATCCTCCAAGATCATCGGTTGCATCACCGATATCGGTATCATCCCAGGGACTAAAGAAAACAGAATCCAGTTCATCACTCACTAAGCCGGTATTGCTTAACTTATACTTTATGAAGATCACATTTTCTAATTCAGAATTATTTGATGCAAACAAAGTCTGTCTTACTTCAACTCCAACCGGGTCAACTTTAAACCCGAATCTTCTCTGATCTGCAGGCATACCGTCGTTGTAAACACACCAGGCTATTTCATCACCAATTAATGGGGGCATATCTTCATTCAAATCCCAGGTGCCATTAAAGTTTTTATCGACAGGATTATAATGTCCATCAATGTCTCCATCATAAAAATCAGCTCCAAGCAGTACAGCATTCTTCCAGTTTTGCCAGCTGTTTCCAAATGGAGGATCATTTTTGTTTACAACGTAAAGAGTATTAATCATATCCTTGGGATCGCTGCCAACTACTCCCGGTTGGTAAACTTCTACAAGAGTAGAACTGGCAACACCATTTACAAAAAGATTTTCACTAACATAACCGGATAAGAAAAATCCTGCGGAGAAAAGAAATCCGCCCCCATCATACTGACCAAGTGAACCCTGCCCTCCAAGACTCACATCTCTTTTATAAACGGATTCATTACCAATATTATCTGCAGAAACAATCGTAGCTTTTTGTCCATAACTAACATTAACATCAGCCAAAACACCTGCATTATTTAAAGGAAGGTAAATTTTATTAACATTAAATGTATGCCCGTTAAGATACCGTGGATTTATGAATGGGAAAGTATTTGCAAAGACAGAATCATTCGCTTCACCATCATTGTGCATTCCATCATCAAAAACTTCTACGATATAAGCCGAGTCTTCCATTGAAACTATAACTGACTTCACGGCTTCATCATCAATAGCAGTTACGCGATAAACAAATTCTTTCTTTACATAATCTATCAACTCCTGAGGTGCGTAAGCATGGTAAACTTTTGGCGGAGTGAACTTGTCATCAGATTCTTGCAGAATGCCATAAGCAACCTGAAAAGGAGTTTCAAGCGGATCGATTAACGAATATCTCTCAGTAGCAAAAGTGACGAACGTTTTATTCTGTAAAGTTGAAAGGTTTAATGTGAGGTCTTCGCCAATGTACTTAGTAAATTGGTTTTCTTCCGACCACGAACTTCCGTTATCACTGCTGACTTTAAAGTAAATATCTTTCTCACCATAGCTTGTTGCGACTTTAACTTTATCCCTTTGATAGATAACTATGATGTTTCCATTCTCTAATTTTGAAACCTTTGGTCTTCTTTCGTGATAAATTTCATCAGCAATGACAAATTGATTAGACCAATTCAGACCGTAGTCTGTGCTCACTCTGTAATAAATTCCAGAGAAATCAATAACACTGCTTTCATAGACACCAAGCATTGTATTCTGTTCAAGGGTAATAATTGTAAGCTCCTGAGTTCGGTATTGAGGCGAGTGCGGAAATTCTAATGGATTCGCGCTCCATGTTAATCCGTCATCAACACTTAATTTGTAATAGCTTCGGCCGTCTGCGCTGTAAAAACTCAGACACAATTCATTATTTTGCCATTCAGTAATATTCAGGTAACTGGAACTTTTCTGATATGTTGGGTGAGCTCCTCCGCCAAGAATACTAATTGGCTGAGACCAGTTTTCTCCTTTGTCATCCGAATGAATTAATTTCATTGATTCAGAAAGAACAGTCCAGGCAAGCAGTACTCTTCCTGAAGAAGTTCTCAATGCCGCTAAGTGAAGCAATTCCTGATTGGTTAATAAATTTATGACTTGAGTTACATCCGGATGCTGCCAGCTGCTTCCTCGATTTGTACTTTTCGCAGAAAAGATTGTGTCCTGAGTTTGGTTCACATAAAAAATCATTATCTCATTTTCTGAAAGCCAGACCGGAGCAGATTCTTTAATAGATTGTGAAATGTCCTGAACGGGAAGTCTTGTGATTTCCGCTATTTGAGAGATGGCAGATGTATAAACCCCAAGTGCCAGAAGAAAAATTTTGTAAATACTCTTCATATCGCACCTTTAATTGTTACCCTGATAAATGCAAAACTAAGAAATTATCAGGATAGAGTAAATAAGAATCGATTTGATGAAGCGGGATTAATTTATGCCGGAAATTTTCAGTTCAAAAAAAGCTGGGTTTATTTCTTTTTTGGCCACTCGGCGAGCCTGTTATCAATTTTCAACTTTATGAGTCCCTCGCCGGTTCCGATCCAGATATTTGTACCGTCAAAATGAAAAGATAAAATTGATGAGGAAGTAATATCGAGTTCATTGAGGTCGACTGGAGTCACCTGCCGGGTAACTCTGTTGATTATATATAAGCCTTTGCCGTATTCAAGTTTTTGCTGTTTGTCAAATTCATAAACTCCAACCCAGATGTAGTTTCCGATTCGGCAAAGCGAATAAATTCCATTGCCAGCGAGACCATCCCTTTTGTAAATTCTGTCCCAGTTGATTCTTCTGTCGTGAATATAAATCCCACCGAGATTGAAATCTGGTTGTTCAGCAGTTATGAATTCATCCGTACCAAACCAGATATTTCTTCCTTCAAAAAGAATTTTAGATACTGAAACTGTTTTTCCTTCTTCCTTAAATGCTTTGCTCTTATTGGTAAAATACCGCCAGGCAGAACGGTCAGAATGTTTTTTCTTTTTGTTGTATATGTGAACGCCCGATTCTGTGCCAAACCAAACGAGACTGTCGCCGTCAAGCTCAATTGATTTTATCGTGTTGGATTTTTGATCTGTTCCCTGAGTGCGGTCAATGTCTTCATACTTTCTGGTTTTAAGATCAAAGCGTGTTATGTTCCTGAATCTTCCAATCCAAAGAACATTTTGTTTCTCATCATATTTAAGAGAACGAATCCAGTTTCCGAATTCACCGCCTTGAGCAAATTTTCTTTTGTCCCATCTGCCGCCCTTCTTAGTTAATGTAAACAAACCTTCAACAGAAGCAGCCCATACAAAATTTTTGCTAACTTCGACAGCATAAAAAAGATCATCGCTCAGGTTTCCACTTTTTGTTGAGTAGTTCATCCATTTACCATCTGCAATTGAGTAACGATAGATTCCCTGACCGTAGGTTGATACCCACAGAAATCCTTCTTCCTCAGCTATATCAGTTACTGCAGCACCTTTTAAGAATACTTCATGCTCTTGTGCGACGGAATTTGGTGTTAAAAAAAACGTTAGAGCTATGATGGTATAAAGGTATAGAGGTATAGAGGTATATGGTGTAAATGTATAAAGCTCTTTAAAAATCTTATTACTTATACTCTTAAACCATATTAACCGTATACCCATAAAACTAGTAACTTTCATCAACGGAAGGGAAGCTTCCTTTTTTGACATCCACTATATATGACTTAACAGCTTTGTTTATTTCCGAAGCAAGCTTGGAATAATGTCGTACGAATCGTGGATGAAAATCTACATTGAGTGCAAGCATATCGGGAGTAACGAGTATCTGACCATCACAAAATTTCCCCGCACCGATTCCAATTGTAGGAATAGTTAATGAAGAAGTTATTTTCTTTGCAAGTGAAGCGGGAATCTTTTCCAGAACAACTGCGAAAGCACCAACCTCTTCCAGAATTTTTGCATCTTCAAATATTTCATCGGCTTCTTTTTTATTTGTGCCGCGTTCTTTATAGCTGCCGAACTGGTGAATGCTTTGCGGAGTTAAACCAACGTGACCCATCACAGGAATTCCATTTTCAGTAATCTTCTTCACGGTCTCAGCAACACGTCTGCCGCCTTCTAATTTCACTGCTGCTGCATGAGTTTCCTTCAATATTCTCCCTGCATTCCTGAAACCATCATCAGCACCAAGCTGATAGGACATAAAAGGCATATCAACAACAACCATTGCGCGGTTAACTCCTTTGGTTACTGCCTTTGTATGATATATCATTTCATCCATCGTAACAGGAAGTGTGGTCTCGTTTCCCTGGAAAACATTACTCAATGAATCACCAACGAGTATTATATCAATTCCTGCTTCATCTAATAGTTTTGCAGTGATAAAATCGTATGCAGTTAGTGCAGTGATCTTAACTTTTTTCTTTTTAAGAATATCGAGGGCTTTTGTGGTTACTCTTCTTATTTCTTTTTCTGCTGACATTAATTAACCTGTGAAATAGTTTCTGTAAATATTTCTTCTTCGAGCTTAACATTAAAGTGATTTTCAAATCCCTCTTTAATTGCATCAGATAATTTCTGATAATTTATTTCTTCGTCAAGTATGGCTTCCAGCTCAATTGTGGTTCGCTCAATTTCGGTTTTAATTTCTTTGAGCTTATCATCGGGAAGATTCAAATAATCTATAATTCGTTTATGAAAACTTCCGCAAAGGATTGAACCGTGCTGAAGAATGACATTGCCGATTTTCCTCTGTGCACTGCCGACAACTTTCTTTCCCTTATAGTTAAGTTCATTCATTGCAGAAACTGCAAAGCATAATGTACTTTTGGTATCCTTATAGAATGTAGGGAAATGAGGCTGAGTATGTTCGAGTTCAATCTTATCTAATAAATAATCGTAAAGGACAAGCCCTTTTTTTAATGCAAGATTTATTTCGCGGTAAATTTGTTTTGGAGACTTGTCATCAGAGATTGGATACACAACCGAATAAGTTAACTCTTCAGCGTGAAGAATGGCTCTTCCACCGGTTGGTCTCTTCACAACATCTAAACCATTACCAGCAGTTTTTTTTTGATCAACTGAATTGTAATCCTGGTTTGCACCGAGAGAAATGCAGTATGGTTTCCACTGGTAAACTCTCAGAACAGGAGCTCCTGAAAAATTTCTTACGAGTTCCAGGTCATAATCCATATTAAAGCTGCCGGGGTTAAAACCTGTATTTATAAATCGCCATATCATTTACCAACAATTCCCCGTTTAGTGCCGCTCAAAAAGTTAAGTAATTTCCTAACGTAAATATTATCGCCAAACTTTGATTCTATTATCTCAACAGCCTGAGTAACATTCAAAGACTTATCGTATAAATATTTATAAGCTTCTTTAAGAGTCTGAATGTCTTCAGCTTTAAAACCTCTTCTTCTTAAACCAACAACATTAAGTCCACCAAATTCAGCCGGGTCATTTACTGCTAAAATATATGGCGGAACATCCTGCGTAATTTTTGCCGCACCTGCAATCATCGAATGTTCACCAACCCGGGAGAACTGATGCAATCCGGCTAAACCTCCGATAATTACCCAATCTTCTATGTGAGAGTGACCTCCAATCTGAACAGAGTTAGCGATAATGCAGTTATCGCCGACTTCACAATCGTGAGGTATGTGACTGTATGCCATCAGCAGACAATTTTTACCAACCTGTGATTTACCTGTTTCTTTAGTGCCTCTGTGCAAAGTTGCAAATTCCCGAACAACAGTATCATCACCAATAATAAACTGAGTTGGCTCACCAGAAAATTTTAAGTCCTGCGGAAGATTAGCAACTGAGGCTCCCTGAGAAATTTTTACACGGTTACCGATTCTTGCACCGCTATACAAAACAGCATGCGGACCAATAACACAATCGTTTCCAATCTCAACATCTGCTTCTATGATTGCATAAGGACCAACTGATAAGTTTTCACCGAGTTTAGCTTCGGGATTTACAATTGCGGTAGGATGTATGTTTTTCATTTTTCTTCGGATGAATTATTTGCTTTTGGTTTATCAACTATACCAGCCATAAAATCAGCTTCAGCAACGAGCACTTCGTTAACGAAAGCTTTACCCTTCATCAAAATAATTTTACTTTTCTTCTGAACAAGTTCCACTTCCATAAATAGCTGGTCACCGGGCACAACCGGTTTTCTGAATTTAGCATTGTTGATTTGCATAAAGTAAACAAGATGATTTTCCGGATCCGGGATTGAACCAAGCAGGAATACTCCGCCGGTTTGTGCCATTGCTTCAATAATAAGAACGCCGGGCATTATCGGATTGCCGGGGAAATGCCCCGGAAAAAAGGGTTCATTCGCTGTAACTGATTTTACACCAACAACTCTTTTATCAACCTCAAGCTCAATTATTTTATCAACAAGCAGGAAGGGATATCTGTGGGGCAGTATACGCTCTATTGCATTTGCATCGAACACTACTCCTTCCTTTTTTACAAGCTGGAATTTCTTTACAAGTTTTTTCTGCTGATAAAGTTTCCTTACCTGTTTAGCAAATTCAACATTAGCTTTGTGACCGGGACGTGCAGCTAAAATCTGTGCTTTTAGTGGAGCACCAATTAATGCAAGATCACCAATAAGATCTAAAAGCTTATGTCTGACAGGTTCATTTCTAAATCTGAGCTCTTTGTTATTAAGAATACCATTAGTGCCAAGATTAATTTTTTCTTTCACACCAATTTTATTTGCAAGCTCCTGAAGTTCTTTATCTTCCAATTTATGGTCAACAATTACAACTGCATTATCAATATCGCCGCCTTTTATTAATCCCTGGTTGGCCAATGCTTCAACTTCACTTAAAAAGCAAAAAGTTCTTGCAGGTGCAAATTCGGTTGCAAATTCTTTTTCGAAATCAAATAGTCCTGTATGCTGGCTGCCGAGTGCTGGATTTTGAAAATCAATCATAACAGTTACACGATAATCATCAAGAGGCAAAGCGACTATATCAACCTGCCTGTCGTCTTCATGATGCATAATTGTTTGATCAATTACCAAATAATCTTTTGGAGCTTCCTGCTGTTCAAAACCGGCTTTCTGTAAAACTTCAACATAAGGTAACGCACTTCCATCGCCAACAGGTGGTTCAATTCCTTCTACTTCAATAATTATATTATCAATTTGTAAACCCATAATAGCAGCTAAAACGTGCTCAACCGTATGAACTTTTGCATCTCCAATTCCCAGAGTTGTTCCGCGGGAAACATCCACCACATTGTCCGCAATTGCCGGAATTTCAGGATTTCCGCCAAGATCTGTTCTGACAAATTTAATTCCGTGATTTTCTGGTGCTGGTTTAAATGTGAGCTTACATTCTGTCCCGGTATGAAGTCCAATTCCTGTCATTGATACTGGTTTGGCTATTGTTCTCTGCTGTTCTAACATTTAGAAATCCGATTTGTTTTACGATTTGAAAGTATTAATTGGTTGGAAAATTAGTAAGATGAGCCTTGAAATCCAATAAATGGGAATCTGTGGAGTGACTGAAGATTCAGACTTTCCTTTGAGAAATTTCTTCTTTAAGGTTTTTAATTTCCTCCTCTAGTTTTTTTATTCGATCCACATATTCAGGAAAATTTCTAAAATGAGCTTCAAGAATTTTTGCTGTCTTAGCTTCTTTTGAAGGAGTACCAAAATACAAACCCGGTTTTGTTATGGTTTTGGGAACACCAGACTGAGCCATTAAAATAACATTATCCGCAATCTCAAGATGACCTGCAATTCCAACCTGCCCAGCGACAATAACATTGCTGCCGATCTTCACACTACCTGAAACTCCGCTTTGAGCTGACATCACCGTATTACTTCCTACAGTAACATTATGAGCTATCTGGACAAGGTTATCAATCTTAACACCTTTCTTGATAACAGTACTTCCAAGTGCGGCTCTGTCAATGGTAGTGTTTGCTCCTATTTCAACATCATCTTCAACTACAACATTTCCGATTTGCGGAACTTTATTATAAACACCCTTGTCATCTTTTTGATATCCAAAACCATCAGCACCTATAACAGCACCTGCGTGAATTATGACCTTCTTCCCAATCTTACAATCTTCTCTAATACTTACATTCTGGAAAATCATTGAATCGTCTCCAACTTCTACATTATCAAGCAGCACGGCATTGTGAAAAATTTTAACATTATCACCTATCTTACAGTTTGCACCAATTACAACATTTTTACCCAACGCAACATTTTTACCAAGAGTTGATGATTTATGGATGAAGGACGTTTCGTCAATGCCCAGAAGTTCAAACTTTGGTGAGAAGTAATTTATAATTACAGCAGTAAATGCTTTTTCAGGTGAGTCAACTTCGATATAAGAAATATCACTTCGTGTCTTATTAAAATCCGGTTTAACTAATATTGCAGATGCACCGGTAGATGGAAAATATTTTTCAAACTCGTGAAGGTATAAAAACGTGAGATCCCCTTTTACTGCTTCATCAATTCTTGCAACGGAATTTATGATCACATCTGCATCACCAATAATTTTGCCTCCAACCATCGAAGCAATTTCAGATAGCTTAATTTTTAGATTTTTATTCAAGCTTCAATCTTTCAATCACTTTGGCAGTTAAGTCATGTTCGGGTTTTGCATAAAGAAAAAGTATATCTCCGCTTCTATCGAAAACATAATCCATCTCTTCCTCTGTTGCAATCTGCTGTATTATTGTAAAGACTTTATTTTGAATCGGCTTCATCAGTTCATTTTGCTTCTGGAATAATTCACCGTTGGCTCCGAACTTTTTATCGCGGTAGTCTGCAATGTCTTTTTGGAGCTTGGTTATTTCAGCCATTACTTCAATGCTGGTTTGCTCGGTCATGATTAGTTTTCTTTTATCGTAATCATCCTGCTTGGCTTTAAGTTCTGATTCAAGCTTTCTTATTTCGGATTGCCATTCCTGAATCAAAGCATCTAACTTTTGCCTTGCATCCTGCACATCAGGATAATTATCCATTATGGTATCAGAATCAACATAGCCGATTTTTAACTGTGCATTGCCAACGAATGACAGTAGCGGTAAGTAAACGAACAGAGAGATGAAAATTAATTTCATAATGACTCCGGGGAGTTTAATTTTTAATTACAGGTTCCTCCACAAAAAGAAAGAACCTGCTCATTAAAACAAATGAACTTATTTACCCCTTTTCAGGTTATCCAGAACTTTAAAAGTTATATCGAATGCGGCATCTGCATAAAGTAAAACTATATCTCCGCTCTTATCAAATATAAACTGCATCCCTTCACTTTTAGCAACCTGCTCAATTCCAGAATAAATTTTCCTTTTAACAGGTTCAAAAATTTCTTCCTGCTTAAGATAAATTTCTCCATTTGGCTGTCCGAATTTTTGATTTCTGAAGCCAAGAATTTTCTGCTCCATTGCAATAAGTTCTTGCTGCTTTGACAATTTCTGCTCATCAGTCATTGTTTGCGCCTGCTTTTGGTAGTCAGTGAGTAATTGCTGATATCCAAGTGTCATTGAATCAAGCTGATCAGACCAAGTTTTGGTCAGGGCATCGAGGTCACTTTGAGCTTTTATAGCTTCGGGTAATTGAGTAAGAATAATTTGAGAATCTACATAGCCGATTTTTTGTGCGGTCTGTGCAAAAAGTGAAGTACTCAGAAGTACAAATAAAATTACAAAATAATTTCTCACAGTTTTTTTTCCTTATGTTATTATGAATTGTGTTAAACTAAAAACCTCTGCCGAATTGAAAATGGAAAAGCCATTCAGGATTTCTTCCATCAACAATTTTACGGTCAAAACCATAACCAAAATCGAAACCAATTAAACCGATGGGATTGATTAATATCCTTGCCCCAACTCCAGCCGATCTTCTCATATCAAAAATATCTGTTTTGTCAAAACTTTCAAAAACATTACCTGCTTCTGCAAATGTTAACAAGTATAGTGGAATTGGTTCAAGAGTTACTGCAAAACGAATCTCTGCTCCGATTTTAGAGAAAACCCTTCCTCCTATTACCTGACCAAATTGATTTCGCGGGCCGACACTTCTATCCGGATAACCTCTTAACGGAACTGTTGCAATAACTAAACCGTTACCTCCCATATAGAAAAATTCAAAAGGCTGAATTGGTGTGCCCTTTACAATTTCGTCAATATAGCCAAAGTCTGCAACGGTATAAAATACAAGCCTGTTAGTATTGAACAACCTCTTATACCATTCTGCTTTAAATGTATTTTTCAGATAGTCAACATCGCCGGGTAAAAATGGACCGCCGGAAATTTCCATATCAAGTGTAAATGCTGAGCCCTGCGATGGGAATATTGGATTATCAATATTTCTTCTGCTTATTGTAGCTCCAAGTGTGTATTGGTGAGTTATTCCTTCCTGATAGAAATTTTGTCCTTGCAAAACATTATTGTACTGATATCTGACTCTTCCCTGAATATAGAAAAAGTCATCTGGCCATTTTAATCTTCTGCCAACTCTTAGCGTTGCACCGGTCTGACGTAAATCATAAACATACTGCTGACGGGTATCGAACAGATCAACGCCCACTGAAGTTGGAGTATCAAACATCCATGGCTCGGTGAATCCGATTGTAAAAGTACGATAGATATTTCCAAAACCGAACTGCCAGTTAAAATTTAATATCTGACCACCGCCAAGTGAAAATGGTTCTGCGATTGAGAAGTTAGTGAGAGTTACACCAATAGAACCGCTGAATCCAAAACTTCCGCTATAGCCAACGGATGCATTAAGGTAATCGCTTGATTTTTCTTCTACATTATAAATTATAGCTACTGTACTATCGCTTTCAAGTTTTGTATCTATACCACTTGGACCATAAAGTTTCTCTGCACTAAAGTACTGAAGATTCGCAAGCTGCTGAACGCTCCTGAATAAAAATGCACGGTTAAAATAATCTCCCGGAATAGTAAAAAGTTCTCTGCGGATTACTTTGTCTTTCGTTTTAGTGTTCCCTTCAATTTCAACCCGTGAAACTCTGAACTGGTTGCGTTCTTCTACTCGAATATGAACGTCAATCGAGTCATCAGCCACTCTTTTTTCTTCAGCCTGAGCATTAAAAGTCAAATAACCATTATCAAGGTAGAGAGCAGAAATATCTGTTTGAGCTTCGTTACCACGTAAATTTCTTTCAAACTTTTCATAATCGTAAACATCACCCTTGGCAAAATCAAGTCTTTCGTTAAGTACAAAATCGGGATAAACTGTGTTTCCCTCCCACGTTATATTCCTAATTTTATATTGAGGACCCTCATAAACATTAATAACGATTCTTAGGTCTTTGTTATCATTGAAGTAAATAAGTGAATCACTAAGTAATTCCGTATCCCTGTAACCGTTCTTTTTATAGTAATTGACAATGAGCTGCTTGTCTTTTTCAAAATCTTTCGGTTTGAATTGTGCGCTTGACCAAAATTTCCACCAAACAGCAACGGAGGTTTCATCCATCTCACCAGAAAGTTCATCATCATCAAAAACTGTATTACCGTTAAACTCAATGGCCCTGACGACAACTTCATTTCCTTCTTCAATAGTAAGTTTTAGCAGAACACGATCTTTAATTCTATCAATAAGGTTCGAATAAATTTGATCACTGCTTTCATAGGTGTATTGATATTCATCAGAGAAATCTTTTTTGTTCCGCCAGATTACAGTAATATCTTCATCTACTGTGTCTGCAGCGAAGAAATCATAGGTATCATCTTTTATCTCCGCATTAAGAAAACCCTCTTCAGCGTAAAGGTCTTTTATCCTGATTTTTAATTTTGCAATTGATTGAGGAGAAATGACCGTTCCTCTCAGGAAAGTAATTTTTGCTTCTATATCCTCAGTATCTATTTCATCATTTCCTTCTATCGCAACACGTTCAAGTCTGGGGTACTCATCAACTTTTATAAGTAGAAAAATTCCTTCCGTAATTTCTCTTTCAATTGAGATCTGAACATCGGAAAAAATATTAAGTGTCCATAATTGTTTGATTGCACTAAGAGTTTGATCCCCCGGCACTTGAATCTCACTGCCAACTTTCAATCCGCTGTTTGCAATAATTGTTGCAGCATCAGCTGATTTATTACCTTCAACTGAAATACCAAGAATCTTATAACTCTTCTGAGTTCCTTGTGGAAAGGATGTAATAGAAAATAAACCAGCCAATAAAAAAATCACCAGCCAACGAAGCTTCAATATGTGAATCCCTTTAATGATTTGCATTTGTAGAATTATGTATCTGCTCACTTACTTTACCAAATCTTCGTTCACGTTTCTGGTATTGCCTGATGGCCTCATATAAATGGCTTCTGGAAAATTCAGGCCAATAAACATCAAGAATAACAAATTCCGAATAAGCTATTTGCCAGAGCAGAAAATTGCTTACTCTAAATTCACCGCTGGTTCTGATTATTAATTCGGGCTCGGGCATATTTATAGTAGTGAGATGATCCGAAATAGTTTTTTCTGTTATGCTATCGGGAGTAATTTTTCCCTCCGCAGCCTTTCGTGAAATTGATTTAACTGCTTCTAAAAGTTCCCATCGACCGCTGTAGCTTAAGGCCAGGTTCAATGTCATTCTTTTGTTATTCTTCGTTCGTTCAATATCTTCAAAAAGTTGCTTCTGTACGACGTCCGGGAGTGATTCAATGTTTCCTATGCACGTTAGTTTAATGTCGTTTTTATTAAGTTCATCTAACCGTTCTTTGAGACTCTTTAACAACAATCTCATTAATGTTGAGACTTCATCCTTTGGTCTTTTCCAGTTTTCAGTTGAGAATGTATAAAGAGTAAGATACTTTACACCGACTTCGGCGCAAACTTCCACTATCTCGCGAACAGTTTCTACCCCTCTCCTATGCCCTGCAACGCGGGGCAAACCTCTTCTTTTAGCCCATCTGCCGTTTCCGTCCATAATTATTGCAATATGAGAGGGGATATCGCCGCTCTTCTTAAGGTCCTCCTGGAGAGCTTTATCAGATTGTGTACTTTTTCTGGCCAATCCTTAACTTTTAATTTGATGAAGCCCGTAAAATTATATCCGTGCGCCTATAAAATCAAGGTGAACGATGCTATTACAAGTAAATTATTATATTCAAATGAATATTATCTTGATTACTGCAAGTAAGAAAGGTAAAAATAGAGCGTGGAGAGTAAAGATTTATGAAAAAATCATCTGTTGTGTATGTCTGATGCTACGGCGGCTTTCAAAATCTTCCTCAAGAATCCGGGTAAGTTTAATATTCCTTTTTACTTTTTCATCGACACTTAACAAAAGCTCTTTTACTTGTTTGAAGTAAAGGTTTGGTACACCGATGAGCAGCAAAATAGGTTTGTCTGATAATCTGGTTTTTCTTGAAGCCAGGTAATTAATTTTCTCGATGAGGTTAGGGTTAAATATATCCTCTTTATTCAATGTTATCCCTTCGGTGGGTGTCGCACAGAAAAAGTTTAAAAAGGGAAAAAATTAATTGCTTTAAAAAAATATTTTAAATAAAATGGCATATCACAAAATAAAAAAATAAGATGCCATTTTTCAAAGAACAAAAAGATAATTTAGAATTTCAATTCGAAAAGCCAAACGTAAATTTTTTGGTTGATGAACAATCCGAAGCGGTAAAATTATATAAGCTAATAAAGAAATTAGATTTCAGTGAATTATATAAAAGGTATTCGGACCAAGGGGCAGTAGCTTATAGACCGGAGGTTTTATTTGCGATTTTGATTTTAGGGGCATTAGAAGGAATATTAAGCTCAAGAGCAATTGAAAAGAAATGTATAAGAGATGTTTACTTTATATATTTCACCGAATACCGGAAACCGGATCATTCAACAATAGCAAGATTCTTAAAGAAGTTTAGAAAAGAAATTTTCGGACTGCTTCCCCAGTTGATAAGATTAGCAAAAGAAAACAAAATGAGTACCTTTAGCACAATAGCAATAGATGGAAGTAAGTTTCAATCATCGGGCAGTAAAAAGCATAGTATGAAGATGAATACTCTGGAAAAAGAAGAGAAGTTTATAATCAGAAAGATAGAGAAGTTGTTAAACTTATTAGAAGAAAACGACAAAAAAGAAAACAGAGATGAAAAAGCAATTAAGAAACTGGAAGAGGAACGGAATCGGCTTGAAATAAGAAAGCAAAGAATAGAAGAATCAAAAAAGGAACTTGCAAGAAGGCAAAAGGAAATTAAGGATAAAGAAAACAGAGAAAATCATCAAATAAATATAATAGAGCCGGATGCCCGGATGATGAAGGAAATAAATGCCAATGGTTATAACGTTCAATTAAGTGTAGATACAGAATCAGAAATAATTATAAATGCAACGGTTGAGGCGGATAGATCAGATAACCATCAGTTTAGTAAGCAGCATCAAAATACAGTGGAGATATTAGGTGAAGATGAACAAAGAGAATATCTTGCAGATGGGGGCTATATGTCAACAGAAACAATTGATTATGTAGAAGAGGCAAAAGTAAATGCATATATAAATGATTCCAGAGAGGTGGAAACAATACCCGAGCCGGAGAAATTATTGGAAAGAGGAAAAGCAATAACATCAGAGTTTTTCACTTACTCAAAAGGGACCAATGAATATAGCTGCCCAAATCAGAGACAGTTAAAGGAAATAAAACCGGGAGTTTACGAATCCGAGAATTGTAGCGGCTGTATAATAAAACATTTATGTGCCAGGAAGAATAAATTAAGAAGAGTTACCAGAACGGAATTTACAGAGAGAAAAGAATTGATGAGAGAAAAAATAAAGCAAAGTCCGGAGAAGATGAATCAGCGAAAGGCAGTAGAAAGAGTATTTGGTAACATCAAATGGAATTTAGGTTTTAGAAGATTTAGCAGAAAAGGTTTTGAAGGAGCCTCTATAGAAATAATGATGATAGTGCTTGCTCTAAATCTTAAAAAGATGGGGCGGGTTGTTTTATTTCCTGAAAAGCTTGTTCAAACTGGTTTATTTCTTCTTATTGATTTATTAATAGGTCTTCATAGAAAATATAAATTGTCTTTAAGAACAGTTTGTTGAAAATAATTATTCTAACCAGAAGTATCTTTTATATGCGTCCTATGCGACATCCACCAATGGCATATTTTTCTTTCTGCCTTCCAATTACATCAACTTTGAATTTTCCTATATCTTCAGGTTCAGGCAAATATGTACCAAGTCTTCGACTGACAGTAAAAAAACCAAGCCGCCAGAATTCATTGACTAAAAGATCTATTGCTTTTCTTTCTGAAATGTTCATAACACTATCCTATCTTATACCGCAAAAGAATTAATTGGAATAAGTGGAGAAAATCTGAATGATTCAAGTATTCTGATATTAGCAATCTTGTTGTATTCAAATTTTCTTATCTCGTTTGTACTTCTGAGTCGTCCGTAAATAACTTTTCTGCCAAAAGTATTTGTTGTTATATAGTATGGTTCAAGATTTACTTCCTGTAAACCATAAAGGAATTGAAGATTATTTCTGTTTCGAATAGCTTGAATAAAAATATCTGTTTTCATTGTGCTGCTCCTTTCTAATTTAACCATCGCACAACCCCTTTAACTTTACCGATAACTTTGAAGTCATCTTCTCTTTTGACTTCAATCGGCAAGTAGGCGTTGTTTTCTGCAATGAGTCGTATTTTATTGTTTATGAATTCAAATTTTTTAATCGTTGCTTCATCGTTTAGCATAGCAACGACAATGTCTCCATTCTTAGCCTGTTCTCTTGGCGAAACAATTACCAGATCTTTGTCATTTATTCCGGCATTAATCATACTGTCCCCTTTTACACGTAGAGCAAATGCATCTTCTGCTTTTTTAAGAAAGGAAGGATCAACAACTAGTGAACCTTCTAAATTTTCCACAGCATTTATTGGTATACCAGCAGCAACCCGACCAATTACCGGAATTTTTACAAATGCATTGTCATCTCTGAATGTTGCATCAATTAAATCCTCTGAATTTCTTCTGATCATTGAAATTCCCCTGCTGGCATTGCTTTCAATATTTATAAAGCCTTTTTTAACCAAGGCCTCCAGATGTCTTTTAACACCGAAGGTAGAGGATATTTGAAAATGTTTTCCTATTTCACGAAGAGTAGGCGGATATCCACTTTCTAAAGTGAATTGCTTTATAAAAGTAAGAATATCCTCTTGTCTGTCTGTTAATTTGTCTTTCATAGTAGTGCTCAATTGTTCACTGCAAATATAGTGCACATATGAACACTTGTCAAGAGGTTTTTTATTTTTTTTATGGGAAAGGTTAGTTTATAAGAATTTAGAGATGAAATGGGGTAGAAGCCTGAAAAGATTCTACCCCGCTAAAATTTAAGAGATGACAACTTCTTTCTGTTCGACAGGCATTAACCAGCCGTGAGTATCTTCCTTTAATCCATAATGAATTGATGTAAGTTCATTGAAAAGTTTGAGGTCTAGTTCTCCTGGTTTTCCATCGTTAAAGACCATTTGCTTGTTTTTATAAGTCAACCAGCCAACTGAAGATATTATAGCTGCAGTACCGGTTCCAAAAAGACCAATTAAATTTCCCTTATCATATGCATTCACAACTTCATCAATTGTGATATCTCTTTCTACGATATTCATCTTCCATTCTTTGAGTATCTCAATTACGGATCTTCTTGTAACGCCAGGTAGAATGCTGCCATTTAACTTTGGAGTAACAATTTCATTTTTAAGATTGATGAAAATATTCATAGTCCCAACTTCTTCAATATACTTCTGTTCAACACCATCAAGCCATAAGACCTGGGTGAAACCTTTTTTAACAGCTTCCTGACTAGCTAAAAGACTTGCTGCGTAATTTGCGGCAGTCTTACAATCACCTAATCCTTTTCTAACAGCTCTAACGTATTCATCAGTTACTAAAATCTTTACTGGCTTGAAACCCTCGGGATAGTAGGCACCGACCGGAGATAAAAGTAAAATTAGTTTATACTCTTTTGCTGGTTTAACTCCTAGGAAAGGATCTGATCCGTAAATAAAAGGTCGAATGTATAAAGAATCCCCTCGATTAGTTGGAATCCAGTTTTTATCGATGTTTATCAGTTCTTTCAATGCTTCGAGGACAAAATCAACATCTACCTCAGGGATACAAACCCGTCTTGAAGAATTATTCAATCTTTCAAGATGTTTATCGGGTCTGAAAATAACCACATCCCCTGAATCCTGTCTGAATGCTTTTAATCCTTCGAATACAGTCTGACCATAATGAATGAACATTGAAGCCGGATGAACTTGTAAATCTTCCACCGGACGGATTGCAGGATTATGCCATCCAAGCTTTTCATTGTAATCCATTTCGAACATATGGTCGGTAAAAATTTTTCCGAAGCCAAGAGATTCAGGCAGGATAACTTCGGTTTTTCTTTCTTTTAAATTGAATTGGATTGCTTCCATTGTTTGCTCCAGAATTTTGTTAAATATAAATCCATGGTACTGAATTTTAAAGAGAATTTAAACTCTTAATTGATTAAAGTCACAGAATGTTTTCATTAGATTAAAATCAAATTAAAAAAGTAAAGTCCATAAGAAATAATCAAGAATTAAAATCAGTGCCGCAGATAACACAAAAGAACGAATGGTTGAAAGTCCTACACCCTCTGCGCCGCCTGATGTTCTAAAACCGATGTGACAACCTAATAATGAAGTAACTCCTCCAAATACAACAGTTTTTATTAAACCACCTGTAAGATCAGAGAATTCAAAAAACTGCCTCACTGAACCGAAGAAAACATTATAAGGTACCTGTAGAAAATAATCCGACACTACGTACGCACCGGCCACAGCGATTGTATTTGCAAAAATCACTAATATCGGCATCATCAATAAAGCAGCTAAAAATCGGGGCATCGCTAAATATCTTACCGGATCGATAGCCATAATTTCAAGTGCATCAATTTGTTCAGTGACTTTCATTGTTCCAAGTTCTGCAGCTATTGATGCACCGACTCTGCCTGCTATTACTATTCCAGTTAACACTGGACCGAGTTCAGTTATTATTGCTCTGCTTGTTGTCCCACCTAATAATGAAAGAGGAGCAATGCCTTTTAACTGATAAGCTGCCTGCCAGGCTGCAACTGCACCTGTAAATATTGAAATGATAATTACCAGTGGAAGTGAATCAACACCAATATGCTGCATTTGATAGAGAATCTGCTTGCGGGTTCTGTGAATGTTTTTAAAATTTTTTACCATTCTGAATAGCAGGAGAAAAATTTGTCCAAACTCTTCAAGAAATGATGAGGACCTCTTACCCAGTATTTGAAAAATATCTTTGTTCACGGGAATGTTTATTGTTTACTACTAAAATTTACAAATTTTTTTAGCTTGATTGCTTATTTTCCTAAATCTGAATAACAACTGTAAATCGTTACATTATTATTAAGATGAGAGTTAGAGTTACCAGAATGAGACGTTAAAGTTAATTTTGCAGTTCAAATTGACGCCCTTGAACTACAGCTAATGATCAATTAATTAGCTGAGAATAGCTTATTTCTAAAGAATTTCTAATAATCATTAAAAATAATACAAACCGAAATCAATAAAATGGCATTAGGTTATAAATGATAAAAATATGCAATCTGATAGCATTATTATTGCTGTTAGATTCTGTTAAAGCTTCTTTTAGGGCAAAGCACAAATAATAATAAATCCCAAACAGTGAAAATTTTTTGAATGGAAGAGAGCCTATCAATACATATCGATCAAATTCCATTGGGAATTATTACATATTCCCGTGATGGTTTCGTTGAGTATATCAATAAAAACTTTAACAAGTTTGGAATTTTATATCAGTTCAATCGCCCTGTGCCAGGCGTTAACTTATTCGAATTTAAGCTATTCAATTCTACAGATCTGGCCCAGGATCTAAAAAATATTATTAAAGGTAATTCTTTTGAAAAAGAAATAAAAAGAGTTGAAACTCAAAGTGGTGGTCATATTTCTTTATTCATAAAAGGATTTCCTATATACGAAGAAGAAAATATATCCGGGGGAATGCTGATTGTCGAGGACTTAAAAATTCTCGCTTCAACTGACACGGAACTAAAGCTAAAATCAAAATTGACTGAAGATTATCTTGAAAGAAGTGAAGACTTTATTGTTGTTACAGATACTGCCGGAGATATAAAATTTTCTGCAGGAAAAGAGAATTCAAAACTGCGGCTCTTCAGGAAAGAAATTACGGGGAAAAATATTGGCGAGGTTTTTAATTCCACAACTAAGCAAAAAATACTTGAGAGCTTTAGTATCGCGGTCAGACAAAGAATATGCCAATCAGTCCGGTTAGAAATCAGGACTGAAGAAACTAATACACCTACTGATTGTAAAATTGATCCTGTGATTGGAGACAATGGGTACGTTCAATTCTTATATTTAGTATTTAAAGAAATTCCCGAAGCCAAACATGAGATCATTTCCAAACCCACATATTCCAATGAATTGAATTTTTATAAAGAGTTAGCAAAGCTAACTGATAATGCTGTTTTACTTGTTTCCAAAAGTGGAGAGGTAATTTATCAGGATGATTTGTTCCAAAGACTTACCGGATTAAAAAAAGAGGAAAGTGAAAATCAACAAATCACAACTCTTTTCCCTCAAGTAACTCCAAATGAATTCCAGAACATTATCAAAGAATTGGACAATAAGAATCAGCTTGAATATAAAACCATAATAGAAAATCGTATTGAAGGAAAAATACCAGTAGACCTGACTTTCTTTATTAGTGAAATAGATAGTTCTGTTGTGATAATAGTTTGTAAGAAAAGTGAAATCGAACCAATTAAGCACGAACAGGAAAAAAAGCAAGCTGTTGAATCCAGAACAGAATCTGACAAAACCGCTGAACCGATGATTAAAATTGATAGAACAGGATCTATTTTACTGGCTAATCAATCACTCAAGTTATTATTAAACTTTCCTGACATTGAACTCTACAGTAAAAACTTTTTTGAATTAATTAAGACTGATGACCCTGTCAATTTAAAAGATGAAATAGCTTCTCTTAAAGTTGGAGAAGAAAAATCTTCTCCAATAAAAATAAAAAATTTCACCGGCGATGAAATTCAAACTAATTTAATACTGCAGGTTGAGCAGACTGTGGATGGTTTACCGCATATAATTTACTGCACCCTTAGCAGCTCTTATAAAATTCAAAGAAAAGTCCTTCCGGATTCCGTTCACAAATCTCTTTTTACAGCATCACAGGATGGAATTGCCGTTGAGCTTGATGGTAAATTAATTCTGGCAAATGACTCATTCGCTAAAATCTTTCAGTATAAGGATGCCACTGAAATACAAAGTAAAAATATTCTTGAATTAGTCTCAGAAGATGATGTAGCCAGAGTAAAAGATTATTTAATTTCGAAAAAATCAGGATTAAAGACCCAGGAAAGAATTGAATTCCTGGCTAAGAAGAAAGATGGTTCGACCTTTTATTCAGAGTTCTCCGCTGCTGTATTTGAACAAGAGGACAAAATATTTCTTGTTGTCTTAGCAATGGATGTAACCGAGCGAAAGC
This sequence comes from Ignavibacteriaceae bacterium, assembly GCA_035478175.1. Lineage (GTDB taxonomy): Bacteria > Bacteroidota > Ignavibacteria > Ignavibacteriales > Ignavibacteriaceae > IGN2. Next base: position 41,024 of record DATIJX010000031.1, on the reverse strand, counting down.
GGACACAAAAAGTGCTCAGAGAATCAGAACAGAAATACAGAAGTATTACTGAAAATATTGACGATTTTCTTTATACCTTCGAAAGATCAGGTGATTTTTTCAAACCACTATTTTTCACAACGGCTGTTCAAAAAGTTACCGGATATACACAGGATGAATTCCTCAGTGATTCGAGATTCCTACTTAAAATAATTCATCCGGATGATTTCACTGATGTAAAAAAGAAATTAAAAATTCTTTGGGACAGCATTCCAGATACAACCGGCGAAATCGAGTTAAGAATAATTAATAAGGAAGGTAATGTAGTTTGGGTAAGAAATAAACTGAATATAATCAGGGATTCTGAAAACAGGGTGCAAAAAATCTACGGACTTGTTAGCGATATCACCTTTAATAAGCGTGCTGAAGAAGAGCTTAAAGTATCTGCTGCAAATCTTAAAAAACTAAATGAAGCTAAGGACAGATTTCTCTCAATCATCTCTCACGACCTGCGAACACCTTTCAGCTCAATTCTTGGTTTCACTGATCTGCTTATCGATGATGATACTCTTTCTGAATTTGAGAAAAAGCAATATATATCCTACATCCAGGAATCTTCGAAATCAATGCTGGCTCTTGTTAATTCATTGCTTGATTGGACACGTCTGCAAACCGGAAGAATCAAATTTGAACCGGAAAAAATCAATGCTCAGGAGCTGATCAACAATTCAATAAGCACGGTTTCGGGTAATGCTGTGAAGAAAGGTATTAAGATTCAAAATCTGGTGGAAGCAAGCCACTACCTTTTCGTGGATAAGAGTCTTGTACTGCAAGTTTTTAATAATCTACTTTCAAATGCAGTTAAGTTTACGAAAAGAGGTGACAGCATAACAATCTCTGCAAAACCATCATCAGCATTAAGATTCATGCAGTTTTCAATAAAAGACACAGGAAGAGGTATAAAGCCGGATAATTTAAGTAAGCTATTTAACATCGAAACAAAGTTCTCTTCAGAAGGTACTGCTGGTGAAAAAGGAAGCGGTCTTGGTCTATCTTTGGTAAAGGAGATAATACTTAAGCACGGAGGTAAGATTGATGTTAATAGTGAATTTGAGAAAGGTTCTGAATTTATTTTTTCACTTCCCGTAGCCTCTGCTAAGATTCTTCTGGTTGAACCAAACAAGAGAGACCGGATATTATATTCTAAAATTCTAATGAACATCGCATCTGATTATGCAGTGAGTATTGTTGCTAATGGAAATGAAGCATTGGAAAGAATAATCAGTTCACCTCCAGCCCTGGTTATTACCGAACATCAGATGCCCGTTATGAACGGATACAATTTAGTGCGGGAATTAATTAAGAGTGGTTTGAAATCAATAACTCCTGTCATTGTCTTAACCAGCAAAATTGAGAGAGCCGCTGTTCAGCAATATGTGGAACTCGGCATTGAGCATGTCTTCACAAAACCTGTTAACCTGAGAAGCTTCAAAGAGGCTATCGAAAAATCCATAAGAAAAAGCATTTCAAACAACAACCATTCTAAATAGTCCGAAAAACAAACCAGCCGGGAGAGATCTCTTCGATATAAATGTAACCCTGAAATGAGATTTGCGGAAGCAGTATTGCATCCGCGGCTTGAATAAATCCAGCTTCCATTTTTTCAAATGTTAAGATTTGAATGAACACGCAGCCGGGATATTTTTTATCATTATATATAGCGTTGCAGCCAACCGATCCAAGAAGTTTATCAGCCTTATCTTTCAAATTAGTATTGAAAGCAACAACGAGTTCCTGAAATTTATTGAGATTGGTCGTAAGATAATTTTTCAATTCAGCATCAGCCATTGTGAAAAGTTTTAATGACAAATAAAAGCTGGAATCATTTGAAGAAAGAGAATTCAAATTTGAAAGTGAGTCGCGAACCGTGTAAACGAAATGCGGTAGCAGAAATCTTCTAATTGTATTAATCTTCCAGTTATTTTCCTGCTTGACAAGATAGCAATAAAAATCAATTACTTTATTTTCTAATTTTACTTCGACAGCAAAAACGTTTTCCTCATTTGTGGCTTTTATCTGATGGAAGAAAATCTCTCCTTTTCCATTTAGCTCTTCACCGATTGTTGGTTCATTAATCTCATTTAACATTTCCCCGGAAAAATAATTAGCTTTATCAGGGAAACTGCTTTTGCCGAAAAACATATCAACCAGCCATTCAGGTGAGCCGACAGAAAATTGCTGAGAATTTATCTGTCCGGCAAAAAAAAGAAAGAAGGCAAAAATATTTAGAGCTACTCTCTTCATTTATTTCTTTTTTAGAATCATACCCGTTGAACTATTAAGTGTTACTTTTTTCTTCAATGTCTTTAAAGGGTTGACACTTGCAGTGTTTTCATCTGCCAGTACATTCCATTCGCCATCAGGTATATCAACTACCAAAGAAGATTTTGGATCCGCATTACAAAGAACCACAAATTCTTCATCATCATACTTAACTGAATAACCTAATGCAAATGGTTTTTCTTTAAAGATGAAGAATTGCAAATCACCATATTCTGCACGACGGAAAGTTTTGAAAGTTTTTCTTATCTCAATCAATCCTTTGTAATAATTGAAAAGTTCTTCATTAACTTTTACATAATTATAATTGATGTAATTTGTTTCGTTATCCTTTTCATAGCTGTTGTGGTCTATCATTCCTTTGTGAGGATCTTCTTCTGAAATAGTCGAGGGTATTACTTTACTTCTCCCATACTCCTGACCTGAATGAATCATTGTAATTCCTCGTGAAGTAAAAAGAAATAATGCTGCAAGTTTGCTCAGCTTCATCTGGTGCGGAGTAAGTTTAACGTGCTTGTTAAAGTCTTTAATTATTTCATCTCTCTTCACATCTCCCAATCCTAAACGAATAAAATCTCCGAGAGTATAACCATCGTGCGACTCAAGATAATTTACCGAGTGATCAGGCTTTTGAAATAAACCCAAAGAATCTTTTGTGAGAGTTCCTTTCACATAGCTTTTTATTCTGTTCGGATTGTTGTTCCCGTACCATTTGCCGAAAATCCAACCGTGACCGTTAAAAGGATTTTCTCCTTTAATTCCGTTTCTTATCTGATCATTCCACGCTCCCCAGCCGCGAACTGAAAATCCCGCAGGATCGTATCCTCCACCCCACGGTTCACAGACAAAAATTACATTTGGATTAATTTTTTTTGCTTCGTGAATAATTAGTTCAATTGTTTCCCAGTCGATCAACTTTCCAAGATCAAAACGGAAACCATCAATATGATACTCTTTCATCCAGTAAAGAACACTTTCTACAATCATTCTTCTTGCCATCGGTGCTTCAGTTCTGAAATCATTTCCGCAGCCGCTTTGAGCGATGTAATTTCCTTTTTCATCCAGTCTGAAATAATATTCTTTATCAATCTGCTTCAGGTTTCCAATCTCATATTCTGAAATGTGATTGTAAACAACATCCATTATAACAGCAATTCCTTCTTTGTGGAAAGCTTTCACCATATCCTTAAAATCAGTTACAGCCTTTGCATCTTCCCCAGTCCATTTTTCCCATTCAAGTTCACGGACATTTTCACTATAATAACTTTCAGGTGCAAAGAATGCTGCGGTCATATATCCCCAATGATTTCTTTCATAAGGATTCCAGTGATTGAATTTCCCGTTCAGTGAATCCTGAAAAGGAATTTCTACATTAGCAAATTCCTGCGCAGGTAGAAGTTCAACAGTGTTAATACCAAGATTTTTTATATAATCAATTCCGCCTGTTTTTCCTTTCTCAACTAAGCCCTGATATGTTCCTCTTTGAGTTGCGCCAGATGATTGATGTTCTGTCATATCGCGAATGTGCATTTCATAAATTATTAAATCTCTCCAATCTCTTTGAATCCATTCATCACCTTCCCAATCATAACTTCCTTCTTTAACTACAATACTTCTGCGAGGATTGAAATAAGTGTTGAGAGTTGCAACTGCCTTTGCATAAGGATCGATACAAACAATATCTTCGATGCAGGGAGTTCCGGGATGACAAACTTTGAAACCATAAAATAATCCGTATAGTTCTCCATCGAGTGAAGTTTCCCACACACCGTTTTCATCTCTGGTCATTGGAAATTCTTTTCCTATTATCTGCTCAGGCTGTTCGAAAGTGAGCAGAGAAACTTTTTCTGCATTTGGAGTGAATAATCTGAAATAAGTTTTGCCATTTTCTACGAATGAACCAAGCTTTTTGTCAGAATAAATTTTATCAAGCTCTTTTTGTTTTTTCTGAAATGGTGTGAGTGACGTTTTTGTTTGATCGGTTACGTACAATTTACTTCCCATAATTGTGAACAATATTATTGTTAGGAAAATTATTTTGTTTGATAGTCTTTTCATTTTGAATTAAAATTAATTATAATTTCATAACCGGTGGGACAGATTACTAATCTGTCCTACGAGGAATCTCAATGTTGTCACGAATGATCCAGTGACGACAAATTAAAACAGATACAATTACCGAAGCAGAACCATTTTCTTTGTTGTTAATTTATCACCAGCTCTCAACGAATAAAAATAGATTCCACTCGACAAATTCTCCGCATCGAACTCAACTTCATATTCTCCTGCTGGCATTTCCTTATCAATTAAAGATGCAACTACATTTCCTAAAACATCGAACACTTTTAGAGAAACCATTCCGAAATCTTCAATTCTAAATTTGATTATTGTTTTTGGATTAAATGGATTGGGAAAGTTCTGATATAAGTTAAATGAAAAATTTGTGATAAAATCATTTACATCAGTAACGAGAGTAGTATCTCCATAAACTTTACCATTGATCACACATCCCAATAAGTAATAATGAGTTTCACCCCACCAGCCAATCTTAGCTAATTTTCCAAATTCCTTTGTCCACGTATAATCCCAAGGATCAGAAATACCGAAATCCTCCCGGACAATCTTGGCCGTAACGACAGTATCAAATATGTAAGCAGGTATGGAATCAGTAACAAAATAAGTTACAGGTGCTGCTCCACCATAATTGACTTGCCATATATCACCGATATTTGCATTCTTTTTATAATACCTCCACTCATTTAATGGTTCTGGGAATGCTGAATCTTGTTTGCTTACATAATATCCATCACTTCTTAATCTAATTAATCCGGAAATATTTGTTTGATATGCAAATGCATAACCAAAGTACTTTATTGAATCAATAATAACTGCAGAGTCAATAATCTCTACCCTGGAACGATTTGCACCGACAATTTGGTACACCCAAACATTTCCTAATTGCAAGGGGGCATATTCAACTTGTGCAATGCTGAGATTTGGCGCTGTAGAGAAGAGTAAAATCAGTAAACATATCTTTTTCATAACTTTAATTTTATAAAGTAATAGTATGACTGTTATTGCATTGTTTTAATTGCTGTAAATCTCTCCATCTACAACAGGTGTAACGCAAACCAAAGGATGTTCCAGAACTTTGAAGCTTGAAAATATTTCTTCAAACAACTGAAAATGCATTCCGCGTTTCTCAAATTTATGAAACCGGTTGTAGCTCATAAATTTTCCCTGCTTATCTGTCGGTGCATCAAACTTATATGCTTTTTCAAAATCATCTCTTGCTTTGCTTTTAAGGAATTCAATCTTCCTGTCATCGCCGCCTTCCATTTCGTAAGCCATAACACGGAACTCGACAACCTGTCCGTCATTTATAACCAGATAAATATTTAAAATAGTTTCGTTCAATAGTTGAGATAAAATTTTTACAATGGAAATTTAGTGAATTGAATTGTATTGGAGAAAATAAAATTATAATAGATTATGTAGTACGCCACAAGAATTTTTTTGAAATAAAAAATCTATCAAATCTGTTGTTTAACGGAGAATTAAAATATAAATTATATTATAGAATTAAATTTATTTTTATCAAATAAAATAAGGGGTTAAAAATGAATAAATTAATTCCTCTCTTAGTTATTTCCATTCTGCTACTTTCCTGCTCAAGGACCTCAAACTTGATAAAACTTAATTCAAGCGAAAATAATAAATCGGTATTTTCTAAGGAGAGTATTATTTACTTTGTAAAACTTGAATCAAATAACGTAGCATTTTACCAGGGGGGAGGAAATAATTTCAATAGTATAGCAGACGTAGAACTGAATGATTATAAAATCTCCAAAGAAAAAGATTCAGTGGTTTATAAAGAAATGTGTGATGAATTTGGGCTAGTTGATAACAATAATTATGGTTTTAGTTCCTCGGAAGCATATTTTGCAAATGAATATAATGATATTTTTAACAGAGTAATGGGTGGTGAATCATTAAGAATGTCAGCATTCGTTCCTAAAAAGTTTACTATCAAAACATTAGATTCGAAGGATGTAGCAGGAATGAATTTTCACGTAAAGAAAATCAGTTCTCCCATAGATGGCTTACAAGTAGAAGTTTTTGAACCAACCGATAGCCTCACATTTTATAAGGATTTTCGGGAAAAATATAGTGATGCAGACTTCCTGGTCCTCGTGAGTAATATATATATTACCAATAATATTTTGGAAATGGTTAAGAATTATACGCATTATAACCTCTACACAGGTGGAACAACTAGTCTTTCTTCGTCAGTTGAAGATTTTATCCTAGTCCCAAAAACAATTATTGATATTAAGAACTTCCGAATTTCAGGTTTTCATATAGGTAGGAATGCGTTTGATCCGGGGATATTTGATTCTGATAGAACAGGAATACAGACTGCAATGTATTATGATGTATTAGAATTAAATCAAAAATATTAATAATCAAATTTAATTTATCTACGAAATATTATATTGAGTGAAAAACCCTTCTTCAATTATCAGTCTCTTTTTCAAAGAAGGTAAAGTTTATAACACAGTTACTATTTAACAGATTAGGAAAAAAACTATTTTTTTCGTGTGCATTCATGCAAATGCTTATTTCCTCAACTGTTTGGAATGATTTCCTGTTAACAATGAAAAATAGTTTCGTTCATCTTTAAATGGAGAATTGTAAATACAAACAAAAGCTAAACACATCGCATATACAAATGCAAACTTGCACATAACACTTTCCATTACGGAAATGAGTGAGTAAGAACCGGCAAACATCAAAATAAATCCAAGCAGCGGCGGAATGCTGATAAATATAGCACCGGATAGTAAAACTTTTCCAATCAGCTTTTTCTTTTTATCATTTTCTTTTTTTACGAATAGAATGAGCAGAATAATTGAAATCAGAATTGGCAGGTAGTAAAAGAATCCAAACAAATCACCCATTGGATAATGATAAGCTGCATAAAGAACTGTACAGCTTGTTACCTCGAATTCAGGAATAATAAAAGTGTAGTAAATTGAAAAAAGAATTGCAGGAATGAAAATTAACCAAACTGGGAGAGTAAGATTAAGATTACGAGTAAGAGTAAGAGTTAATAAAAAATTCAATGGCGGAAGAAATGAAATAATTATAAATGCGAAATACGGAAAGAATGCGCTATGCAATTCAACCTGACACATCAAGAATTCCAGCATTTGATATGCAGCCAACAATGCAATCATTGTAATTGCAATTTTGTTGAGTCTGTTCTTTTCAGCAAAAACAATAAGGTTAAAAAGAAGAAGAAACTCAAAACAAGCAATCAGCAGAGATACTGTTCCGTTCCAGTTCATAATTTTAATTGTTGTAGCACAGATTATTAATCTGTGCTACCGTAATGTTTTAAGCTTTAGGTCCAATCATTTTTTCAGGTCTTACAACTTCATCAAACTTTTCTGCAGTTAACAATCCAAGTTCAACTACAGCTTCTTTCAAAGTTTTATTTTCTGCGTGAGCTTTCTTTGCAACTTTAGCAGCATTATCATAACCAATATGAGGATTTAAAGCAGTAACAAGCATCAAGGAATTATCAAGATGCTTTTTGATGTTAGTTTTAATTGCTTCCATCCCAACTACACAATTATCTGTAAAGCTTTCACAAGCATCAGAAATTAATCTGATTGAGTTGAGAACATTAAAGATGATGACAGGTTTGAAAACATTCAGTTCAAAATGACCTGTTGCTCCGCCAATATTCACTGCAACATCATTACCAAAAACCTGAGCACAAACCATTGTCATTGCTTCACTTTGAGTTGGATTCACTTTTCCCGGCATAATTGATGAACCCGGTTCATTTTCGGGAAGATGAAGCTCGCCTAAACCGCAGCGTGGACCTGAACCAAGAAATCTGATATCGTTCGCAATCTTCATCAAAGAAGCAGCAAGAGTTTTCAAAACACCACTGAACTCAACAAGTGCATCGTGAGTTGCAAGTGCTTCGAATTTATTTCTTGCTGTGACGAATTTTAATCCAGTAATCTTCGCAATATGTTCTGCTGATTTCACTGCAAATTGAGGATGAGTATTTAATCCTGTTCCAACAGCAGTTCCACCGAGAGCAAGTTCATACATTCTTGGTAAAGCAGCATTAATTCTTTCCAGTCCATTTGTTAATTGCTGTGCATACCCGCCAAATTCCTGTCCGAGTGTTAATGGAACGGCATCCATCAAATGAGTCCTGCCGATCTTTATTATATCTTTATATTCATCAGCTTTTTTCTGAAGAGCATCACGGAGTTTTGTTACCATCGGAATTAATCTGCGATGGATTTCTTCTACTGCGGCGATGTGCATTGCTGTTGGGAAAGTATCGTTTGATGATTGTGCTTTATTTACATCATCATTTGGATGAATTGGTTTCTTGCTTCCCATTTCACCGCCAGCAATTTCAATTGCACGATTTGAAATAACTTCGTTTGCATTCATATTAGTTTGTGTGCCGCTGCCTGTTTGCCATACTACTAATGGAAAATGTTCGTCAAGCTTTCCTTCAATTACTTCATCGGCAGCTTTAACAATCAAATCAGCTTTATCTGCTGGTAAAGTTCCGAGTTCTTTATTTGTAAGTGCTGCTGCTTTTTTAAGAATTCCAAGTGCACGAATCAACTCCCGTGGAAATTTATCTCCACCAATCTTAAAATTCATTAATGATCTGGCAGTTTGTGCGCCGTAATATTTATCGGAAGGGACTTTAACCTCGCCCATTGTATCTTTTTCAATCCTGTTGTTCATTGCAGTTTTCCCTGTAAGAATTGTTAAATATTTGAAAGAATTACTTATTTAAATTTAAGAAAAGTATAAGTATAAATGTAGTATGGTGAATCCATGAGTGAAATTTCAGAAAACAAAAAAGGCTAAGTCCACATTAACTCAGTGAACTTAGCCATATAAAAGAAATTGATAAACTATCTAAAGCTAGTAAGTAACCGTGTACTCGCGCTTACCATCGGCATTATTTTCTTTAATTGTAATAACAACTGTGTGGGATGTACCAGTTGATCCGGCTCTGTATTCAACCAAATAACTATTTGAAAGTGCACCCGCAACAGGTAGGTTTTTAAGATCAAGTCCGGCTGCATCAGTAGGAATAAATATATTTGTTCCACCGGTACAGTTTGAGAGATCCCAGGGACGCTCATCGGTTGAAGACCAATTATAATAAGTGCTATCCTGACTAAAAACAGTATGGACGGTGGCTTTTCCGCCTAACAAACTGCAACCCATTGCATTGTTCCACATATTGCCATCTGATTGAGTTGGTTCATCTGTAAAATTAATAATTACTCTCTGGGCACCTGATCTCCAGTTATAAACGCTATCAGCGAATATTGCTGCGATCACTCCATTTTCACCGGTACCCTCACCGAAATTATCCGCCCTGGTTACAAGAGCAGCACTATCAGCCCCTGAAAATCCACGTGTTCTGCTTGTACCTGTTTCCCGGTTAAGGTAAGTTGATAGTATTTGAGCAGTTGTAAAATTTATTCCGCCATTTACACCGCCGCTAGAATAACCTACAACTGCAAACTGAACATTAAGTCCGCTTGTCTGCAGAAAATTTGCAAATTCAATAATACTTGCTGCTATGGAATCTGCTTCTTCTGACATACTGCCGGAATTATCAACGACAAAAACTAAATCTGCATTAAGTATATTTCCGGTACTAACTTTAGTGACCTTTAGTCCTTTTACTACCCCATCTTCAGTTATGAAAATATTTGAGGATGCAGGACTATTAAGATCATAGAAAAGGGTTATTGGCTGCTGGGTTACAGGATTGATAAGACCAGTCAGGTTAACCTTAATTCTTCCCGGATTGTTAGCAGCAGGTGTGAATACAGCTGTTGGCTGTATATTATTGATCGTGGTGGCCGGTACGGTAACATTTTGCGGATCTGCCGGAATATCAGTGTTAGGATCTGCATTCGGTTCGGTAGTATCGCATCCGTAAAATGCAATTCCGGCAAAAAGAAACAAGAAAACTAGAAGTTTTTTCATTCAGAGCTCCTTTATATTTATTGATGATAAGTTAATTACAGATATTTAAATGAACTTAACCTTATATGTTCAAAAGCATTAATTGACGTTAGCTTCCATTCAAAAATAATAAACAAATACAAGCTGTTGTCAAGTAACAATAATTTTTTCTATAAAACTATTTATGGAATTTGGATTTGTATTACCAGAAAAGGCTGGTTTTAACTGAATAAAATTAGAAGAAAAGCGCATTTTCTTCTTTTGCATGGTAATATTTTTTAATAATCTATTTATTTGATAAAAAAAATATCAAATAAAAAGTTTATTTTTAGAGTAATACAATAAATATCAAAATCTAACTTAATCAATTTGCATTATTGAATGCAAATTTAATGACTTATCCCAATAAAGCGATCTTTTATAAAAAAAATTTAGCCTTTCATAAGGCTTATATCTAAATGCTTTATCTTCAGCAAGTCTTTTTTCACACTCTTTCTTTAATGCGGGATCATTTTCAACATTTCTTCTGATAGCTTTTCCATCACATAATCTTCGTAGTATTCTTTTGTTCGAAGATCTGGTTCATAAATCCCTATCGCACAAATGAATCGGAAGAATTTGGTTCCGATAAATGAGTCATTAAAAGTTACAGATTGTCTTCCCTCAGAAGGAGTTTCAACCAGAAGCATAGGTCTGTTCTGAAGTGCAAAGTAACCTGATGAAAATCTTGGTGTTGATGGACAGTATATTAACCCTTCGTCAAGTCCTTTACTACAGTTTTCAAATAGACATAAGGAAAAATTAAAAAGCCCCTTTTTTCAACTACATTTTCAGATAAGGAACAAATTTTTCACCAAGCCAATCAGCCTCTGACTGAACTAATCTTGATAATTGCTGGCCAAAATTTACTACAATTTTATTTTACTATTGCTTATTAAAAACTATTGTTCGTTTGCTATAAAAGTTCACATAATCCAAATACATTTTAACTCTTCACTGAACCGCTTATCACCAATTTAATTGCTATTTAGCAAGTTACGTTCTATGTTTGTGCCCGTTCATCTGTTATTTTTTTTTCATCATCATCAATAAACTAAGGAGGTTTATTTATGAAACCTAAAGGGCTAGTTCGTGTTTATCTCTCTTTGTTCATTGTTTCTTCAGTTGTTCTTTTTATCAGTTGTGAAGCTCAGCAGGAGAAAACTAAAATGACTGATCAGCAAATGATTGAAAGAGGAAAGTTTCTTGTTACTGTAGGTGGCTGCGATGATTGCCATACACCAAAAAACTTTGGTCCAAAAAGTCCGGAGTTAGATATGACCAGACGTCTCTCAGGTCATCCTGCAGGAACTCCAATTCCGCCAGTGGATACTTCTCTGATTCGTCAATGGGCTTATATGTCTCACGATTTGACTATGACAGTTGGACCCTGGGGAATTACTTTCTCAGCAAACCTTACACCTGATAATGAAACTGGAATAGGAACCTGGCAGCCTGAGATGTTTGTAACTGCAATGAAAACAGGTAAACATCTTGGTGTTGCAGACGGTCGACCAATTATGCCTCCAATGCCCTGGCAGAACCTGGCTCAATTACCTGAAGAGGATTTGAGATGTATGTTCGCGTACTTAAAATCTCTGCCTGCGGTTAAGAACAAAGTACCTGACCCGTTGCCACCAGATCAGATTGTATCAGTAAAGTAGTTTTTCAGCGGAGTTTATCTCCGCTATTTTATTCTACACGCAGAAGTGGATAAACATTCAACTGTTTATCAGGATATGGTGATCTTTCATAAAAGAAATCCAATCTTGCACTGGAATTATTTCTGAAAGCCTCATCAGTTTCTAATTTTTCTTCAAATTCTTTTTTTAATTCAGGATCATTTTCTAACATTTCCTCGGCTAACTTTTCCATCACGTAATCTTCATAATATTCTTTCTGTTCGAAGATTTGATTCATAAATCCCCATTGGACAAAGGAGTCGGAAGATTTTGGTTCTAACAGATGGGTAAGCACTCTGGCCGTTCTTGAATCTGTTGAGTAATAAAAACTACCTGCTGGAATTTTCACTTCTTCTGTGTATGTATCACAAACAAAACTCACTCTTTGTCTACCTTCGTAAGAAGTCGGTTCGTACTTCACTTCCTTAAATTTGTATTTTGTTACGGTAACGACGGAATCTCTTCTTACAATCGAGCCAAGTTCAATTCCATGAAGAGAAATTCTGTTGACTAAATATGAATATTCTGGAGGGATGTAATATCCTTTAGCAACATTCACTGAATCTTTCACAAACACATCAGTAAAATATTTTACCTTAAAATCTTTTTTGTTATTTGTATAAATCAGCCTGTTTGTTCCCGAAACCGCAGATGCGTCCCAATAATATTCATAACCTTTAAAGTTCATTAGTTCGTAATTATCTGTATTTGAAAAAGAAATTGGCAGATATTTACATTCACTACAAAGCTTTGCTGTTTCTTTATCTGCTTTACGATTTAGTTCTTTAAGTTCTGTAGAATTATTGAAAACGAATTCCATCGTCGTTTCTAAGACAGCTTTAGTCGAATAAACTCTTTCCTTGTATGGTTTGAGCATATGAGTTTCAACCAGAAGCATTGGTCTGTTCTGAAGTGCAAAGTAACCTGATGAAAACCTTGGTGTTGATGGCCAGTAAATTAAACCCTCGTCCAAACCTTTATCCCAATTTTTCAAATAGACATAAGGATAGATAAGAAATCCTTTTTCCTCAACACGATTCTCAAGAAAAGGAACAAACTTTTCACCAAGCCAGTCGGCAGATTGCTTAAACATATTCTTTGACCATTCGACTGAATATGTCACAGTGTATTGATAATCGGCTCCGTTAGTTGTGTGAGTATCAATTACAAAATCAGGATCCCATTCATTTACCAGCTTTATCATTGCCTGCATTTCAGGAGCGTCTGCTTTCATCCAGTCGCGGTTAAGATTTAAATTTTGAGCTGTTGTTCTCCAGCCCATTTCTTCCGGACCATTTTGATTTATCCGGTTGTATTTACTTTTTCTTTCGTGTCCATCCACACTAAATATTGGGACAACAATTATATTGATACTATCAAGCAAATATTCTTTTTCTTTAGTCACTAATATTTCCCTCAATAAAATCATTGATGCATCTTTTCCTTCAATTTCTCCTGAATGAATTCCATTTATAACAAACAGCAGCGGTTTATTCGCCGCTTTCAATTCAGCAGCATTAAAAAATTTGTCTTTGGAGACGACAAGATACTTCAATTCCCTTCCTTGTGGTGAAATGCCGAAGGTTAAAAATTCAGCAAATTCAGAATTGTCCGCAAAGCTTTGAAAACAATTCATCGTCTGATCATAATCAGCAGTTGAGATGAACCCCGACTTTTCAAATACTGTTTTCCAGTTTTGATCTTCCTGCTGAGGAAGTGCTTGATGAGTCAATAATAAAACAAGAGAAAGTAAGAATAATTTTAAAATAGTCATTGAAATTCTTCTGGTAATTAAAGTGATATTTCTTCTACTTAAAAATAAATATTTAAGAGTTACTCAGGAGCGTCAATATTTTACAATGATACAAATATATCAAATGAGGTCAGTAAAATTGATTTTGGAATCGGTAATAAAAACTTAATGATTATAAAGTAAATGGATTATTTAAATGTTAAATCTTTGAAAATAGTCATAGTCCACCGTTTATCGCTTTGAAATTCAAATCTTCATTATTTAAGTTTTGGACGAGTGTTATGGTATTATGTTTGAGTGCATTTGTAAAAGCATTTTTTGATCAACTCAAATTAATTAGCTTTGAACAACATCAAATTAACGTGAGGTTATTTTGGAGATTCCCCAACTCGATCGCAGCAGTTACCTGAAAGGTTTGTTAATCACTGCAAGAAAAGACAATCAGCTGAACGAAACAGAAATTTCAATCATAAAAAAAATTTCAACACGTCTTGGTTTTTCAACAGACTTTTTTAATGAAACTATTACAAATCTTCTTGATAATAGATATATAACAGAAGAACCCATAATATTTTCTGATAAGAGTATTGCCAAATCTTTTATCGAAGATGGATTAAAGCTAGCCCTCTCAGATGATAAGATTAGTGATGATGAAACAAATTGGTTAAAGGAAACTGCAAGTAAAAATGAAATTGATGAAGAATGGGTTAGTAAGAAGATGAAAGAAATTCAAAGTAAACCTCACTTACTAGGTAAAATGGATTTTGCTTTATTTTCTCTGATATAAATTAAAATTCAAATTAACACTTTTCCTTTTTCCCTCTACCGGCAATATATTATTGCTGTTTACTTACCTTATATCTAAGTTTAAATTGTAATTAATTTTTATTTTGAAAAATACAATAAGTAGCCTGCTAATCTCACTTCCCGAAAGGTAAAATCATGAAAAAAATGAAAGCTCTCGTAAAAAAATATGCTAAACCCGGTATCTGGATGGACGAAGTTCCTGTTCCAGAATATGGACCAAATGATGTATTAATTAAAATCCATAAAACTTCAATTTGCGGAACTGATATTCACATTTATAACTGGGATGAATGGGCACAAAAAACAATTCCTGTTCCAATGCATGTAGGACACGAATATGTCGGAACAGTTGAAGCTGTTGGAAGCAATGTTCAAGATGTAAAAGTTGGTGAGTTGGTTAGCGGCGAAGGTCATATCGTTTGCGGTACTTGTCGTAACTGCCGTGAGGGTAGAGGACATCTTTGTCCAAATACAAAAGGAGTTGGAGTCAATCGTCCCGGCTGTTTTGCTGAATATCTTGTCATTCCTGTTTCAAACATTTGGCATTGCGATCCAAAAATCCCAAAAGAAATTTTTTCAATATTTGATCCATTGGGTAATGCAGTTCATACTGCGCTTTCATTTAATGTACTTGGTGAAGATGTTTTAATAACCGGTGCAGGACCAATAGGAATAATGGCTGCAGCTATCGTTAAACATTCAGGTGCAAGAAATGTTGTTATTACAGATATGAATCCTTATCGACTTGAACTTGCAAGAAAACTTGGAGTGACAAGAGCAGTCGACATCACAAAAGAAAAACTTCCTGATGTTGTTAAAGAACTTGGTATGGTTGGTGGCTTTGATGTTGGATTGGAAATGAGCGGAAGCATCCATGCATTCAATGATATGATTGAAGTAATGTATCACGGTGGAAAAATTGCATTACTCGGAATCCTTCCTGAAAAGGCAGGCATTAATTGGGGCAAAGTAATTTTTAACGGACTTACCATTCGTGGAATTTATGGGAGAATGATGTTCGAAACCTGGTTTAAAATGCAGGCAATGGTCCAAAGTGGATTACCGATTAGTCCAATCATTACTCATCGTTTTAAGATTGATGATTACCTTGAAGGATTTGAAATAATGAAGTCAGGAAATTCAGGTAAAGTTATACTGGATTGGGAGGCTTGATTCTAGATACTGGATACTTGATGCTGGTTTAAGCAAATGGATGCTGGGTACTTGATTCTGGATACTGGAAGCTAGGTACTCAATCCTAGATATTGGTTGCCTTATTCTAGAAGCTGAATGTTTGTAATTTTACTTAAAAACTAATAAACAAAAACGATGAGTTACAGAAATTTAGAAATATGGCAACTTGCAAGAGAAGTTGTTATTGAAATTCATAAGATGACTCTAACACTTCCAAAATTTGAAATGTATGAGGAAGGCAGTCAGATTAGAAGATCATCTAAATCGGTGAAGTCAACTATTGTTGAAGGATATGGAAGACGAAACTATAAAAGTGATTATGAACGGTATATTACAATATCTTTAGCGTCAAATGATGAAACGATAGACCATCTTGAAAATTTATTTGAAACAGGGTCGCTCACTGATGAAAAATTATATAAAGAATTACACTCTAAACTAGAAACCTTGGGCAAAAAAATAAATCGCTTTCTTCAATCTGTTAAAAAAGAACATCTCAGCGATAAGTAACAACCGCTTAGCTAAGGTTTTCAGAATCCAGCATACAAAGACCAGTATTTGATATCTAGTATCCAGTATCCAGCATCTAGTATCCAGCATCTCGCTTCAGCTAATCACGCGATGCTTTCGTCCCACCTTCGCAAACGCATTTATACAAGCATCAAGATCAGCCTTTGAATGTGCGGCAGAATTTTGTACGCGTATTCTTGCCTGCCCTTTTGGAACAACAGGATAAGAAAATCCCACAACATAAATTCCTTCATCATAAAGTTCTTTTGAAATTTGCTGTGCGAGTTGAGCATCGTTCTCAAATTTTCTGAAGAGAACAGGAACAATCGGATGAATACTTTCAATCAAATCAAAACCGAGTGCTTTCATTTTTTCACGGAAGTATTTTGTGTTCTCCATTAACTTATCACGCAGGTCGTTCGATTTTTCAAGAAGATTAAAAGCTGCAATCGAAGCCCCGACGATCGCAGGCGCAAGCGAGTTGGAAAAGAGATAAGGTCTCGATCTTTGCCTGAGCATATCAACAATTTCTTTTTTAGATGCAGTGAATCCGCCGGAAGCACCGCCCATCGCTTTGCCCAAAGTTGAAGTGATGATATCTACTTCACCAAGGACATTACAATACTCAAGAGAACCACGACCAGTTTTACCCAAAAATCCGGTGGCGTGACAATCATCAACCATAACCAGCGCATCGTATTTATTTGCAAGCTTTACAATCTCACCAATTTTTGCAATGTCACCATCCATCGAAAATACACCATCAGTTACGATTAAAATATTTTTTGCCGGATGAGGTTCCTGGCCAAGTCCTGTGTGTTCCCAAATATTTGCGCCTTCACGTGCAAGAATTAATTTCTGTTCAAGTGATTTCATATCCGAGTGTTCATAAATTAATCTTCTCGCTTTGCACAATCGAATACCATCAATAATGCTTGCGTGGTTTAGCTGATCTGTAATTATCACATCATCCTGACCGAGAATACTTTCAAACAACCCACCGTTTGCATCAAAGCAGGAAGAATAAAGTATTGCATCATCCATCTGGTAGAAATCGGCAATTCTTTTTTCAAGTTCTTTGTGAATATCCTGGGTACCGCAAATGAATCTTACTGAAGCTAAACCAAAACCATGTGTGTCTAATGCTCTTTGTGCAGCTTTAATTATTTCAGGATGATTTGCAAGTCCGAGATAATTATTAGAACAAAAGTTGAGTACTTCTTTTGGCTTTGATTTACTGGGATAAGAAACTTTTATTTTTGCTTTCTGGTCCGAGAGAATTATTCTCTCATCTTTGTAAAGATTTGCTTCTTTTATTGAAGTTAGTTCCTGCTTTAAGTCGTATTTGGTTCTGCGGTACATAGTTTTACTTATGAATTGTTGTTAAAAATTATTGGCGTTTCAAAAATATTGAAAATTGAAAGTAGAGTGAAATTGAGTGCGAATTTCTATATTTTAGCAACCGTTATGAAAATACTAACTATAAATCTACCAGATAAATTTGATCTGACTCCGAAGGAGACCGCTACTCTCCTTGCTGCAAAGTTATACGAAACAGGAAAGCTTTCTCTGGGTCAGGCAGCAGAGCTCGCCGGGTATTCTAAAAAGACTTTTATGGAATTACTGAGCAACTATGGTGTTTCCGTATTTAATTCCCCACCAGAAGAACTGGATACTGATATAGCTAATGCAAAAAACTATTATAGCTGATTCAAGCTGTCTGGTACTCCTGGAAAAAATTGAAGAATTAGAACTTCTTAGGAAGTTATTTGGGACAGTAATAATCACTTCATTAATTGCCGAAGAATTCGGTAATCCCTTGCCTGAATGGATTTCAATCAATAACCCTGAGAACAAAAATTACCAGAAGATTTTGGAATTAACTGTTGACTCTGGGGAAGCAAGTGCGATAGCTCTTGCTGTAGAACATTCTGATTGCCTTCTGATCCTTGATGATCAAAAAGCACGGAGGTTAGCTGCTGAGTTAAATCTGAAATACACCGGCACAATTGCACTGCTGGTTGAGGCAAAATCAAAAGGTTATATAACTTCTGTACGTCCGATAATTAACAAAATCAGAAAGACAAATTTTCATTTAACTCCTGAACTGGAAAAGAAAATACTCAAAAGTGCAGGTGAATGATTTGTGGCGGAAGAAATTGATGAGGATATTACAGTACCCGGAATTTTGGCAGGTAATTTTGAACTCTCAGTGAGTTGATCTATCGGTTGTTCTAAAATTTAAGGCCGCTTGAATACCTTCTTTGGTAAGCCTTGGATGTGATTTAATTATTTCTTCGATCGTCTCACCATCTGAAAGCTTTTCTAAAATAAACTCAACCGTAATTCTTGTTCCTGCAACCACAGGCTTGCCCATCATAATATTCGGATCTGAAATTATATGCTGTTCCATAATTAAAATTTCCTTAAAGATTTTATTTTAATATAACACAAATTAGCTGTAGAATAAATATTATAGTACTAATTAAGAAAAATTGGTGTTAGTTAAAAATATTTAAATTGTGGGAAATATTTTGGGCTAAAGCCTTCTGATGTTGGGACTTTTGTTTCCCCGACCTGAAGGTCGGGGCTATTTTTAATTAAATTTGAAAAATATTATGAGAGAAGAAATATAGCCCCCATCTTTAGATGGGGGCAAAAAAGAATAGAAGAAAATCAATTTATTCACATCCCGTACTTATCAATTATCTCCTGCTTTGTCTTTCCAAGAATATCGTACTTCTTTCCGACTTTAATAAAAGCAGCGAGAGCTTTTTCAAGATGATGTCTTTCGTGTGCAGCGGATAATTGCGTTCTAATCCTCGCCTGTCCTTTTGGTACTACCGGGAAGAAGAAACCAACTGCATAAATTCCTTCAGCATAAAGATCTTTTGCAACATCCTGCGAAAGTTTTGCATTGAAAAGCATAACAGGAACAATTGCCGTTTCACCTGCTTTAATTATAAAGCCAGCTTCGGTTAAACCTTTTCTCCAAAAAGTTGAATTCTCTTCAAGCTTATCTCTTCTTTCAGTTGACCGAGAAATAATTTCGAGAACTCTCAATGCACCTTCAACAATTACAGGTGCAACTGTGTTTGAGAAAAGATAAGGGCGTGCTTTCTGTCTGCACATTTCAACAATTTCTTTCCTGCCGGAAACACAACCACCGCTAGCACCGCCGAGTGCTTTACCCAAAGTTGTTGTGATGATATCTATTTTGCCAAGAACATTAAAATGTTCGTGAGCTCCTCTTCCTGTTCTTCCGATGTAACCGCTTGCGTGCGAGTCATCAACAAAAACCATCGCATTATATTTTTCTGCAAGCTCAACGATTTTATCCAGCTTTGCAAGATCGCCATCCATTGAAAATGCGCCATCAGTTATTACCATTCTCAATCTTTTATTCTGATGAAGCTGAAGCTTTTCTTCAAGATGAGCCATATCGGAATGTTTGTAAGAATCGTTCTGCGCTTTGCACAATCGCATTCCATCAATTATTGAAGCGTGAACAAGTCTGTCAGCAATCATCACATCCTGATCTGTTAATATTGCTTCAAACACTCCGGCGTTTGCATCCATACAGGAAGGAAAGAGAATTGTATCTTCTGTTCCTAAAAATTCCGTCAGTTTTCTTTCAAGCTCTTTGTGGATATCCTGTGTTCCGCAGATAAATCTTACGGAAGACATTCCATAACCTCTTACATCGAGTCCATCGTGCGCAGCTTTAACTACTTCTGGATGAGATGAAAGTCCGAGATAATTATTCGCACACATATTAATTACTTTTTTCTTCTCTGAGCCGATCGGGAATTCAACTTCGATCTCGGAATCCTGCGGAGCGCAAATCGCTCTTTCTTCTTTGAAGATGCCCTGAGACTTTAAATCTTCAAGCTGATCGGCATAAACTTTTCGAACGTCTACATTGTATGCCATTTTATTTACTCCTTAACGGAAAATTCTTTAAGAAGATTCACGATGTTATTTACACTGTCGAACGCTTCTGGAGAAGCCTTTGCATCCGGTATCTGAATGTTGAATTTTGTTTCGAGAAAAACTTTTAAAGAAACCATTGAGAAAGAATCAACTATTCCTCCTGAGATGAGAGGCGTGTCATAAGTAATTTCCCTGTCGTCGTCCGTTTCCAGGTACTCATTCTTTACGTACTGAAGGATTGTGTCTTTGATAGATGCCATAATTTTTAACTCCGTTTATATTGTTTTGAATTTTTTAGTCTTCATGCTGAACTTGTTTCAGCATCTTTATTAATAGTTAGTCATTTATACACAAAGCGAACTCACCCTAAATCCCTCTCTTACAAAGAGAGGGACTTGTAAATAAAGAACCAAGTCTCCCCTTCTCTTCTCAAGAGAAGGGGACGGGGGAAGAGTTCTTTGTTTAACTTAAGTTTTTAACTCCGTTTATATAGTTATTAATTTCTGCTCCGTCATGCTGAATTCATTTCAGCATCTCAAATTTTTACTGAAGATCCCGAAATAAATTCGGGATAAATTTACATATCATTCTCAAGTGTAGAAATATCTCCAATCTCTTCGCCCCACTCTTTTGCACGAAGAACACGACGCATAATTTTTCCGCTGCGTGTCTTCGGCAGTGAATCCACAAACTCAATTTCCTGCGGCATTGCAAGCGCGGAAAGTTTCTTTCTTACAAAATTCATTATCTCAAGTTCGAGCATTTTTGTTTTTTCGTTCCCCGGCTTAAGTGCTATGAATGCTTTAACAACTTCCATATTCATAGGATCAGGTTTTCCTACGACAGCAGACTCAGCAACTGCAGGATGCTCAAGCAATGCAGATTCAATTTCAAAAGGACCAACGAGATGTCCTGCAGTATTTATAACATCATCATCTCTTCCGACAAACCAGAAGTAACCTTCTTCATCAATGCTTGCTCTATCACCGCAAAGATACCAGCCATTCTGAAACTTTTTATCATACGTTTCTTTGTTATTCCAGTAAGTTCGGAACATCGCAGGCCAGTCGGGCTTGAGTGCAATCATTCCGACAATTCCTCTTTTCTCAATCGGCTGATGAGTTTTCAAATCAACAACCGTTGCAGTTACTCCAGGAAAAGCCTTTCCCATTGAGCCGGGTTTTATTTTCATTCCCGGATAATTACTGATAACGATACTTCCTGTTTCTGTCTGCCAATATGTATCGAGGAATGGAAGTCCGAATACTTCCTTCGACCAGATAACTGCTTCCGCATTCAGCGGTTCACCAACACTTGCCAGATGACGAAGTGAAGATAGATTATGTTTTTTTACCGCCTCGGTTCCTTCTTTCATCAAAGCTCTTATTGCAGTGGGTGCGGAATACCAAAGTGTGATTTTATGTTTTTCAATAAATTTATACCAAGTTTCTGCTTTGAAACCTGCATCGAGCACACACTGAGTTGCTGCATTTGCCCACGCTCCGATAATTCCGTACGAAGTTCCTGTAACCCAGCCGGGATCTGCTGTGCACCAATAAATATCTTCATCTTTTATATCGAGAACATATTTTGCAGTTATGTATTGAGAGATCAATGAGTAATGAACGTGCTGTGCACCTTTTGGTTTTCCTGTTGTTCCTGAAGTGTAATGTAAAACTGAAGGTGTCTCTGCTTTCGAAGGATAAATTTTAAAATCATTAACTCTCTCTGCTTTATCCATATGAAAAGCAATTTCTTTTTCTCTCAATGGCTTGCTGCCGTCATCATCAACAACAATAATATTTTTTAACGAAGGTAATTGTTCAACTATGTTTCTTACTTTTGGCAGATGTTTTTTCTGAGTGAAGATTGCTGATGTTTGCGCATCTTCAAGTCTTGTAAGAAGTGATTCGGAGCCGAATGCAGAAAACAACGGTTGTGCAATCGCCCCCATTTTAAGAATGCCGAGAAATCCAAAATAAAGTTCCGGGACTTTATCCATAAACAAACAAACTCTGTCACCGGGATTAATTCCAAGCTTCTGAAGAAATGTTGCGATCGTGTTGGTAAGCATCCGCATATCATCAAATGTGTATCTCTTTTCTTCTCCTTCATAACCTTCCCAAATGAGAGCAAGCTTTTTTGCTTTACCCATTCGGCAGATTCTGTCAGTACAGTATTCACCGATGTTGATTACGTCTCCATCATTATAACCAAGTTCATTTCTGGAAATCTGCCATGAAAAATTTTTATATTCTTCTTCGTATGATTTCATATTTGGCTGGAAATTTGACATTGAAATTTTTCTCCGGAATTAGATTGCTGAATATTTAAAAAACAGAAAGTTTGCTGGCTCAAATTTAAGGAAAATAACCTATTCGATTATCTTGCTTTTATGATAAAAAGCTGATTTCTAATTAGTTTTCTGCAACTGACTCTAATCATTTTCATACAGGCTTGATAGAATGACAAATCGAATAGAAATCCAAAAAGGTGACATAACCAAAGTTAAAGTTGATGTCCCGCCTTTGCGGGATAAACGCTGCGAATACTTCTCTGCTTGGCGGTGGTGGAGTTGATGGTGCTATTCATCGAGCTGCCGTCTCCGAACTGCTAGAGTTCAATAAAAAACTTGGTGGATGCAAAACCGGCTAAGCAAAAATATCTCCGGGATTTAATCTTCCTGCTAAATATATTATTCATACAGTCGGACCTATTTGGAATGGGGGTAAGAATAATGTAACCGAAGCGGTTACTAAAGAAGATAATCTTCTTGCAAGCTGTTATAAAAATTCATTGAGACTTGCAGTTGAAAATAAAATCAAAATAATCGCCTTCCCTGCAATCAGTACAGGAGTTTATCGATTCCCATTGGAGAGAGCAACAAAGATTGCAGTAACAGAAGTGAAAAAGTTTTTAGAAGAGAATGAGTCGATAGAGAAAGTAATTTTTGTTTGTTTTGATGAAGTAACTTATGAGGCTTATAAAAAAACTTTGTCTATGTGATTTTTATTAAAGTTTTTCCCATTCATCTCTGGTGATTATTGCTTGCTTCAAAACTCTCGTTAACAGTTCCACGCCAATATCTCCTCTATGAGGATTAGGGATTACAAGAGTCAAATTTCCTTTTATCAGAAACTGATGTTTACCACCTGAATAAGGTCCTTCAAATCCAAACTTCTTCAAGTAGTGAATTAGTTCTTTTCTCTTTAATGGTTTGATTGAAGGCACTAAGCAACTTCAACAATTTTGAGTTTTAATCCGCTGACTTCCGGCAGTGCAAGATTTCTTGAAACTCTAAACAGAATCCACTCTTCTAATACTTCCCTTAGTTGATTTCTACAGGATTCAAGATCTCCCGCATTTGCAAATACGCCTTCAAAACCAGGAATTTCTCCATAATAAGAATTATCATCTTTCAAAATTTCATAGCGGGCTTGCTTCATTGCGCTATCTATATAGTCTAAAAGCATAATTTTACTTCCATTTTCTCATATATACCAAAAAACTTTTTTTAAACTTATAGAAGAGGGGGTAAAAAAGCAATTCTCCTTCTATAATCATTATCTGTATTTACTCAGTCCATTGAGTAAAATTACTCAGTGTGTTGAGTAAATCACCGGAGAAAAATAATTGCAGCACCAACTACAGCTACGAATGCACCAATTATAGCTTTCCAATCCAGCTTCTCTTTAAAATAAAATCTTGCTATCGGCAGCATGATAATCGGCATCGTTGCCATCAAAGTTGAAGCTATTCCAACTTTTGCATAGGCGATCGCAATTAAACTCCCGGTAATTCCAAGTACCGGTCCGAATACTGTTCCAATTAAAATTACTTTGGCTGAATAAATATCTTTTGAATAAATACTAAATGGATTTTTATATCTTCTGAATGTTGAAGCAAGGGGAAGGATTATTATGGTTGCAGAAAACAATCTTATAAAGCTCGCAGCAAAGCCGTTCAACTCACCGCCCTGCCCGTCTTCGACGAGGTTTTCCAAAAATGCAAACTTGGCAAAGATCAATCCAGTTGCCTGACCGAGCGCACCGAGAAATCCATAGAAGATACCAAGTTTATTAATCGAGATATTATTCTCATCTGAATTTTTTCTTTCAAGAACAACAATCAATATTCCGGTAATCGTAAGAAGCATACCAAACATTCCGAGATAAGAAATAATTTCATTCAAAAAGAAAAAGGCAAGTATTGTACTTAGAACAGGTACTGCTGCCATTATAATTATGCCAAGTCTTGCCCCTATCATTTGAAATGATTTGAAGAGAAAGGAATCGCCTAATACCAAACCAAGTATTCCACTTATAACAAGATTAGAAACCTGGTTGAAAGTTAATGTGAGACTAATTCCAAATACGGATATGATCAAGAATAGAATAATACTCGCAAACGCCATCCTGTCAATGTTAACTTGAATTGCACCAACTCTCCTCGAGGCATTCGTAAATGCATAAGAAGTTATTGACCAGCAGAAAGCTGTTGCGAGTGCACTTATTTCACCGATGTAGTTCAATACTCGAAATTTTAATTTTAACGGATAAAATTATGATTGTGTATTAAGAATAAACATAATTTGTAATTTTTATACTCTTAAAAATACAATCTGGAATTATGAGTTTTATTTACTCTCCATTTTAAGCCAAAAGTATTTGGGATTTGCACTGTGTCTTATATTAATACCAAATCTCTAATAGAGCGCTCAAAACAAGAATATTTCTTCATTTTACTATTTTTTTTCAATGGCATTATGATTGTCATACTCTATATCGAAATAAACATTAAGACTATTTCGTTAATAAATCTTGTTTGAATATTAAATTAATCTAAAATGGTTATAGGCATCCGGATCTTTGGGGCAAAGTAACCTGAATCCCGTAAGGAGGGAAACTTGAAAATTTTATTGCCATTTTTAATTTCAATTATACTTTTCTCTGCAACGATTAATTCTCAATGGACAAATCAGAATCTTGTTCCTGAGGGAAATCACCTATGGTCAACATTTTTCATTGATGATAATACCGGATGGATTGTTGGCTCGGATGGATTCATTAATAAAACTTCAAATGGTGGATTAGACTGGATTGAACAAAACGGTGGAACAGCTTTAACCTTAAAATCCGTCCAATTCATTAGTGAAAATATTGGTTGGATTTGCGGAGAAGATGGATTAATAATTAAGACCACTGATGGCGGACAAAGCTGGACTGAACTTACAAGTGGAACAACTGAGCTTCTTACGAATTTACATTTTGTAGATCAGAGCATCGGTTATGTCGTAGGATATAATGAAACCATCTTGAAAACAATTGACGGCGGAGCTAACTGGATTTTCCAGTCTACCGGCTCTTCTTTCGATTTATTTTCAGTGGACTTTGTTGATGCTCTTATTGGATATGCTGTAGGTGGCAGAGACTCGAGTAATTTTCTTAAGACTACTGACGGAGGATCAAACTGGACTCAAAAAACTCTCAACATTGGTTCTTTGAATACACCAATAATAAATTGCGTTGAATTTGTCGATGCAAATATCGGATATATCGGTTCAGAAGGTCAGTTCTTAAATCACTCGGGAAATATCAGTAAAACTACTGATGGCGGAGAAACCTGGAACTCAACTATTCTTTACAGACCAACCCAAAATGAAGGGTCATCCGATCATCCTGTTGAAGATAACACACTCGATGTTCAGAGAGGTATTCGTTCAATTTATTTCAAAGATACAAATAATGGATATGCGGTTGGCGGAACCCGTAATGGATGGTGGAGAAGCATCTTTGCAACGACCGATGGTGGAACTACTTGGCAAAAAAAATATGGTTATTCAGAACAAACTGGTTTACTTTCTGTCTTTGTTAACTCTGATGGGAAAGGGTTGGCTGTTGGTTATAGTGGGGTGATATACAAAACTGAAGCAAATGGATCCTCCTGGACTCAAATACTGAGTGGTAACAATAATTTATATTACAGCGGAGATTGGATCACTTCAGTATTCATGATTAATGACAATGTTGGCTGGGCAGCTGGATACAGAAAAGGTATCTGGTATTATCCTATAATTCTAAAAACAACTAACGGCGGCAAAATTTGGGAAACAAGTTCAGAATTCGGCAATTCTTTTATCACTACTCCGGCAAGCATTTTCTTCCTGAATGAAAATATCGGTTGGGTAAACTTTTATGATAAGAGTGCCTACAAAACTACTGATGGTGGTGCAACCTGGTTACCAACAGGAAATGCAGGCAATCAAAAACTATTTATAAATCAGGATACAGGCTGGGCAGTTTATGAACCGCTTGGTGTATTCAAATCAACTGACGGCGGAAACAGTTGGACACAAAAAAGCTCAGTAAGCAGCAGAAGTATATATTTTTCTGATATGAATAATGGCTGGGCTGTTGGCGCAGAAGGTAGTATAGTCAAATCATCTGATGGAGGTGAAAGCTGGTTTAGTAAGTCAAGTGGTACTTCATTAACATTAAATTCTGTTCACTTCTTTGACAATAATCTTGGAGTGTGTGCAGGAAATTCAGGAACGATATTACTCACAACTAATGCCGGTGAAAACTGGCTGGCTCAGAACGCTGGAACTTCAGCTAATCTGAACACAGTACTATTTACAAATGCATCTACGATCTGGGCGGCTGGTTCAAACGGAACAATAATGAGTTCAACTGATCTGGGAAATACTTGGACTTCTTATAGTGGAATTACGGAAAATAATTTATTCTCCGCTTCTTTTATTAATGAAAATACAGGTTGGTTTGCTGGGTGGAATGGAACAATACTGAAATATCTAAACGATGTTACTCCGGTTGAGCTAGTTTCATTTACTGCTGATGTTCTAAATAGCAAAGTGACTTTAAATTGGCAGACCGCAACGGAGTTGAACAATTCCGGTTATCAGATAGAACGCAATTCAAATAATGACAACTGGATAAACTTAGGTTTTGTTCCCGGATACGGAAACAGCAGCTCACCAAAGTTTTATTCTTATGTTGATAACAATACTGCGGGTAGCAGCAGATTTCAATACAGACTAAAGCAAATTGACACTGATGGCAAGTTTGAATACTCAAACATAATAGAAGTTGAAATCTTACCAGCAAGCTTTGAACTATTTCAAAATTATCCGAATCCTTTTAACCCGAGTACAACAATAGGATTCTCATTACCAAAAGCTTCTCAGGTAAAAATAAATATTTACAATATGATCGGTGAACTGGTTACAACACTTGCGGAAGGTATGTATGAGCAAGGTTATCACAGTGTGACTTTTAATGCAGCAAATATTCCTAGCGGTACTTACATTTATCGCTTGGAGAGTAGTGAATTCTTACAGGTAAAAAAGATGATGCTGATAAAATAAAATTTTGACATGTCTTAATAAGAAACCCCCAGATTCAAATGGGGGTTTTTTATTGCAGAAATATTGAAGTTATTAAACTCAGAGGTTAAAATACATCTTATACTCAAACGGATGAGGCATTGTACCTATGGAATGAATCTCTTCATCTTTTATGTTTACCCATTGATCAATTAGCTCATCAGTGAAAATTCCGCCGCGATGGAGAAAATCATTATCGGCTTCTAAGGCATCCAATGCTTCGGCAAGATTTCTTGGAAGGAAATGCACTTTACCTTTGTAATCTTCTGATAAAAAGTTTTTGTCAATCGGTCCGAATCCTTCTTTCACAGGATCAATCTTATTTACTACTCCATCTATTCCGGCAAGAAGCATTGCAACGGTGCACAGGTAAGGATTTGCAGTTGCATCCGGCGGACGATACTCAAATCTTGTTTCATCAGGATTAGAAATGTATTTAGGAATTCTTATGGCTGAAGCACGATTACCCTGTCCGTATGTTAATGCAACAGGAGCTTCGAAACCAGGTACTAATCTTTTATAAGAATTAGTACTTGGATTAGTGAAAGCAGAAAGTGCCGGTCCGTGCTTTAACATTCCGCCAATAAAATATCTGCCGAGTTCATTGATATTACCGTACTCACCTTTTTTATAAAACGCATTCTTCCCTTTCTTAGTTAAATAAAAGTGGAGATGCATTCCATTGCCTGCCTGCTGGTACATCGGCTTTGGCATAAAGGTAATGTATAATCCTTTTTTCTTGGCAAAGTTGAACAAAATATATTTTGCTGTAACAATGTTATCTGCCGTATCAAGCAATGTGCTGAAGTATGTTTCAATTTCCTGCTGACCTCTCTCACCTACTTCATGGTGATGATACTTAACGTTTATTCCCTGCGCTTTCAGCAGTTTGCAAGCTTCATCACGGAAATCATCATACTCATCAAACGGATTTGCAGCGTGGTATGCTTTCTTATAAAACTCCTCGGCGTGCTCTACTCTGTAATAAGAAGATGCTGTTCTTGTATCGAACTCGACTTTCGAGAAAATATAAAACTCAAATTCGGGTCCCCACCAGGAATGATCGCAGCCCGTGGTTTTCTTGAGCAGCTCCTCTGCTTTTTTAGCAAGATATCTTCCATCCTGGTTAAATGGAGATCGCTTTGCATCGGTTAAAACTATGTGCGAATAAAAAGTTAAAGTTGGAGCATCGCGGAAAGGATCTATCTTGGCTGTTGCAAGATCAGGGATCAAAATCATATCACTGTTCTCAACTTTCCTGAAGCCATAACTTGAGCCGTCGAAGCCAACTCCTTCAGAAATTAATTTCTCTAAAATCTTTTCATAGTATGGAAGCGTGATGTGATGAAGTCTTCCGGTTAAATCAATCGCTTTCAGATCGATGAATTCTATTTTGTTTTGTTTTATTATTTTGTTGCAGTTTTGGAGATGATTGTTTTTCATTTGTATGCCTGTTTATGGAGTATAATTTATTAACTTTATTTTTATTAAAGACAAAAATGCCCGGAAGATTTCGTCATCAACCGGGCTTAATAATTACATATTATAATTTAGTGCATCAAGACCGGGAAAAACGGCAGTCACATCAAGTTCTTCTTCAATTCTTAATAACTGGTTGTATTTTGCAATACGATCTGACCTGGATGCAGAACCTGTTTTAATTTGTCCGGCATTAGTTGCAACAGCGATATCAGCAATTGTTGTATCTTCAGTTTCGCCTGAACGATGACTGATAACACTTGTGTAGCCATTTATTTTTGCGAGTTCGATTGCATCCAGTGTTTCGGTTAGAGTTCCAATCTGATTTACTTTTATCAGTATTGAATTTGCAACACCAAGCTCAATTCCCTTTGCGAGTCTTCCCGTGTTCGTAACAAAAATATCATCTCCAACTAATTGTATTTTATCTCCAATCTTGTCGGTCAAAAGTTTCCATCCATTCCAATCATCTTCTGCCATACAATCTTCCATAGAAACAATTGGATATTTACTTGCCCAGCCTGCCCAGTAATCAACCATTTTCTCAATTGGTATTTCCTGGTTCGGTGCAGATTTAAATAAATGATAAGCATTTTTTTCTTTGATAAAGAATTCGCTTGCAGCAGGATCGAGAGCGATTGCAATTTCTTCACCAATCTTGTAACCGGTTTTCTGAATTGCTTCAAGAATTACTTCGATTGCTTCTTCATTTGATCTTAAGTTTGGAGCGAATCCGCCTTCATCACCAACTGCAGTGTTATATCCTTTTTTTGAAAGGACTGATTTTAATGCGTGGAAAGTTTCTGCACCCATTCTTAGCGCTTCAGCAAAACTTGGTGCACCAACAGGCATAACCATAAACTCCTGGAAGTCAACATTGTTATCCGCATGTTTTCCACCATTAAGAATATTCATCATCGGAACAGGTAAAGTTTTGGCGTTTGTTCCTCCGATATATCTGTAAAGAGGAAGATCAAGTGCAGCAGCAGAAGCTTTTGCACAAGCAAGTGATACTCCAAGAATAGCATTAGCTCCATAATTGGATTTATTTTCGGTTCCATCAAGATCAATCAAGAGTTTATCGATTGCTACCTGGTCTGCTGCATCAAGCTCTATCAATTGGTCGGCAATTTTTTCATTTACATTCTCAACTGCTTTTTGAACACCTTTACCGTTGTATCGGTTTTTATCTCCATCTCTTAATTCAACTGCTTCGTGTTCACCAGTGGATGCACCGCTTGGAACAGCAGCTCTTCCGATAATTCCGCTTTCAAGCATTACTTCAACTTCAACAGTAGGATTTCCTCTTGAATCAAGTATTTCTCTTGCTAATACATCAACAATTGTGGTCATTTTTTTCTCCGTAGGGGTTTCTAATAATTATAAATTTTGTGAATGGAAAATTACCGAACTCGTCTTGGCTAAGCAAGCCAAAGCAAGAGGGTGAAGGAAAATGAATGGTGGTCAGACCTTATGAATATCGATTTCAGTGGTGCCCATAATAATTCTGAAAAGGAAAATTTCTTGTCAATACTCGAGATATTCAAATATTTTTAAATCACTTTTGAACTCATCCCAACCCTTCCCTTACAAAGGGAAGGGCTCATAAATGTTATGACCTTATATTAATATTCTGTCAGAATATCATCAATTATCGTTTTATTGTTAATAAGTCTCTCTCTTTTTAAGAGAGAGATTAGAGTGAGTTCATTCATAATTTTGAATTTCAACATCATTACCGGTTATCAATAAAAAATTGTTACTTGTGGAGTTTAATTTAATTTTGCACTCAATAATTTTTTTTTATTTAATAGATGCACGAGAAATACGGATTAAAAGCATACCTTGCCTGGATTACAATTTGCATTGTCTGGGGAACAACGTATCTGGCAATCAGAATCGGAGTTGCAGATTTACCTCCTATGTTATTTGCAGGATTACGCTGGATTATTGCTGGTATGTTGATGACAATTCTTTTGAATCTTCGGCAGTACAAATTACCTGCATTAAAAGATTTAAAACATCTTGCTATAGTTGGAATACTGCTTCTTGGTATCGCAAATGGATTAGTAGTAGTTGCAGAACAATGGCTTCCAAGCGGATTAACTGCGTTGATCCTAAGCACTCTTCCATTCTGGGTTGTTGGAATCGAATATTTTCTTCCACAAAGACCAAAAATTAATCTGTTAATCATTGCAGGATTGCTGCTCGGCACAGGTGGTGTTGCATTAATTTTTGCTAGAGATTTAAACATTGCATTGGATTTTAACGTTTTGCTGGGTGGATTATGTTTACTTGGAGCTGTAATTGCCTGGTCTGCCGGAAGCATATATTGGAAATACAAAAAAACCGATGTAAGACCATTGATGGGTGCATCAATCCAAATGCTCATTGCAGGAATACTACAAACTGCACTTGGATTAATTCTTGGAGAGCACAATAATTTTTATCTCACTCAGAACGGAGCGCTTGCTCTTGGTTATCTTATTGTTTTCGGTTCAATACTCGGCTACGCTTCATATATTTATTCAGTTACCAATCTTCCGCTTTCGCTGGTTTCAACTTATGCATATGTAAATCCCATTATCGCAATTTTACTTGGATGGTACGTTCTAAACGAACCGCTTACCATAACTGTTTTTGTGGCCTCCGGGTTAATTCTAATTGGAGTTGGACTCGTTAAACGCGGAAACACCTTAGCTTTGAGAAAGTAAATTAGCTAATATGTTTTCTTTATTCTGCTTATGAGATTAGCTATTGTAACTAATCCACATCTTCAACATCTAACTATCAAAATAAAAAAACTATTATGAATCTCGAAAGAATTATATCATCTATTAAAAAGAAAAAGTATTTGATGATAAGTGAACCCGAATTGAATGAGCTGCTGTCACATTCGAAAATGATTATCGAAGAGAATACTTACATATCAGATAAAATCCGTTTGCTCGAATGCAACCACGAATTGCTACTTCAGGAAAAAAGTACTAAGGATGAATATTTAGTAAGAGTAATGAAAACAAAGAAAGAAGCTGAAGAGTTTATCAAACAAAGATTAGAAATCTACAATCGAATGTGGGATGGATGCGGTTGCAAAGTTGATTATTACAAGTAGATTCGCTCATCAATTTTAAATAAGTATACGATAAATTAATTTATAAAGATTTACCTTAAATCCTGTAATGCCTGAGGGGAAAGATTAAATTCTTCCGGAGCTACTTGGTAGAATGCACTTAGCTGGTGAATCATCTTTTGTAGCTCCTTGCAGTCGGGCAAAAGTGAAGATCCTGCAATCATTTCCATGGGCATTTTCTTTACAAGACTATCATATAAGTCTTCGATTTCATCCTGGGCAATTTGTAATGATAAGCCAATATTATCATATAGTTCCTGTTTAATCTTGCTCATTTCTTTATAAGCGCTAAGATGATTTATGATAACATCACTGAATATTTTGAGTGTCCCGCATAATATGGATGGTTCAAATCCTTCAGCAAACCTTCTTATTGCAATATCGTCAATATATTTTAACAGAAGACTTCGATCGCTGCTTTTTATTGTTGCTAGTAAAAGATGATATACTGTACTTGTATAACATTGAAATTCATTCAGAGGCATTTCCTTATATTTAGTGAAGAACTCTTTAGGATTTTCAACCAATAATATTTCATTAATTCTGGTGAGCAGGACATCTTTTTGATCAACCATTTTTTCATAGATCATCAGATTTGCTCTATGAGTAATCCTCTTTAAAGTTGCTTCATTCTTTAAACACCATTCATCGGGATGGCTTTTCATTTTCTCCAACAGGAATAATAATCTTCTTTTTAAATGATATCTCGCCGTTGGCTGCCAACCCAAAATTGATTGTGTATAAGAGGAATCCACATTCAATTTTTTATCAATATACTGTATCATCCAGAACTGCTCGAATGGCTCTTTGGTTGTAAGCATAAAAATCTTTAGAAACCTTCTCACGACAAGCGCAGGATAAGCTAAATATTTTGGCAAATGAAACGGTTTTATAGCTTCACCGAAATAATAGCG
Organism: Ignavibacteriaceae bacterium; assembly: GCA_035478175.1. Lineage (GTDB taxonomy): Bacteria > Bacteroidota > Ignavibacteria > Ignavibacteriales > Ignavibacteriaceae > IGN2. The sequence continues at coordinate 7,822 of DATIJX010000031.1, read as the reverse complement.
TGTTGAAATCTGAAATAATTCCTCGTGAGATGTTGAACCATTTGGACTTGCATTGTAAATATCGAACTCAGAAAGTGCTTTTGTTTTAGCCATAATGATTTGCAGCATCTGACAAAGATCCCGGATATGAATATAAGGTATAGCAGATTCGCCCTTTCCACCGATAACTCTTGATTCAATTTTCTTTGATAGCCAGCAGCATAAGAATTTATAAAGCGGTGCAAACTCACACCAATCACTGTAAACTGCTGCAAACCTGATAACAGAGCCAGGGAATTGATCAGAATATTCTTTAACCAACATCTCACCAGCTTTCTTACTAACTGCGTAATGATAGCTGGCATCAGGAGAAGTTTTTTCGGTTATCACATTCCCGTTTGTTGGAAAATTACAGGCGGCAAGTGAGCTCGCGAAGATAAACCGCTTTGGATTCAACTTGGAAGCAAACTCCAGCATATTTTTCGTGCCTTCAATATTGACAATTTGATAGGCAAGATTGTCCTTATAAGTAAAATCATAAAATGCCGCAAGATGAATAATGTAATCTGCGCCTCCATTACTTTTAATATAATCAGCTGCTTCATTTAGAGTTGTGGAATGGGAAATATCGCACTGAAGCCAGTGAAGATTCGGATGATACGGAATATTAGCTTCTTTTCTTGAACGACGGGCAATTGCAAAAATTATGAAGTCTTCTTTCAGATAATCTAAAACATAACTTCCGATAAATCCGCTTGCACCGGTTATAACTATTGAAGGTAACTCTTTCATATGGATTCCCGATCAAAATAAGATTCTTTAATCAGTGCCTTGTACAAATACATTACGATAACACCCATTAGCAAATCAGATACACCAGATAATATTATCATCCATAGAGAACCTATGAATACGAAATAGGTAATCAAAAATATTGTTGCAATAAATTTTACAATGATCGTAAATACTATGAGCTGCTCATATTTTATCTTATCATAACCAGACATTGCATACCCAACAGACATAGCAATATGAAAGACACCCCCCTGAGTTGAAAAAAATCTATCAAAGGTTGGATCAAATTCCAGAAATTCAAATGCTGATGAGGGTAAAACGATAAGACCAATCCCCACAAGAAAAGAATGAATAGCAACAAGCCACAAAAAAACTGAAAGTATTTTTTCTACTTTATTGTTCATCGGCACAACCATAGAAGAAATGGCAAGAGATTTATATTTACACAGCTAAATGTAATGACTAGAACGTTTGCCTAATAGCATTTATGGACTTTTGGAAACATCGGGTTGGTTTAGGATTGAAAATCAACTACTTAGAGTGACTAATCAAAAACGATCTTTGGGGAGAGGCAAAATAGCTTGAGTTGTTAATGAATTCGTAGGTATTTTTTGATGTATGTTTTCTTCACTTAAGCACAATATAGAATTGATGAAACTATTGGTTTTCGTTACAGCACTGATGATTTTAGTCGGTAGTTGTAATACAAATCCACCGACTTCACCCGATGTTACTCCGACAGGCAACATCTCACTTAAAGTACGAATCGATAACTCTGCAGCTCCTTTACCAGTAGGTAAAGTTGTTTTAATGGAGAGCTTTACAAATGTAGGCTGTTATCCGTGTCCAATAACCAACAGAATAATCAGACAACTATCAAACGAAACTTATGGCAAGAGTAAATTAGTTGTGGTTAAATTTCCAGTGAACTTTCCTGCACCAAATGATCTGTTTTACTTGGCTGCAAAAGAAATTTGTGATTTCAGGATGAGCTATTATGACGTCTTTTATGCACCAACAATTATAATTGATGGAATGCTAAAGCCTGTCGCTTCAGATTCAATTAGTATAAAAACTGCAATTGATGCGCGGATTTCAGCTGAACCTAGGTTTTCAATAAATGTCAATGCAAGTCTGGAAGGTGATTATTCAGTTGATATTGCTATTAAAATTATTGACTCGTCCAGTATAAATATGAACGACTTAATTATTAATACAGCAATTACTGAAAAGGACATTGAATTTCAACAACCTCCGGGATCCAATGGTGAAACAAAATTTTATGATGTTATTCGGTTGATGCTTCCGTCAACTGATGGAATTTCGTTAAGGCAGTTAATTGATGGAGGTGAGCTATTATTTGAATTTGAAGATGTACTTGTCTCTGATTGGAATCTGGGGAAGTTAAATGCGGTAGTCTATATTCAGAATATGAGTACGAAGGAAGTTTATCAGGCAGGTTCAAGTTTTAAGTAATCAGCGTACCATTCGTATTTTACTGAGAAAGTAAATTTCCAATTTTCTCATCCAGTAAAATCTCATCACCTTTCATATAACCGAGATGCGAGTAAACTATATTTCCTTGGTTGTCAATTAATACATAGAATGGCATATCATACGCATAATACATTCTCGCGACTGTTCCTTCTGTATCATATAAAACCGGGAAACTATACTTTTTGATCATCACAAATGGTTTTACTTTCGCTACAGTCTTTTCATCATCGGTTGCAATAGCCAAAATCACAAAATCTTTGTCTTTATATTTTTCATAAAGAGAAGAAAAAGCTTCTACCTGCATAACAGCAGATTTACAGCAGGAAGACCAGAAGCAAAGCAGCACAGGACCTTTGCCGACAAAATCATTTAGTTCAATAAATTCACGTTCTATGCTTTCAAGTTTGAAGTTAGGAGCAGTTCTGCCGGAATTACTTTCAGCATCGCCCTGTGCATTAATTACACTGGCAAAAAGAAACATCAGTAAAAAAACCATCAGTAATTTCATTTGCATAATCTGGTTAAGAAAAGAAATTTTTATTGCGTTATATATATCAAATAGATTCCGCCAAGTATTACAAACACACCGCAAATTCTTTTTATCCACAAAATAGTTTTTGAACCTTCTGACCAGTTAAGGTATTTCTGAACTTTTCCTGTTAATGTCCCTGCGCCTACAATTACTCCACAATGTCCTATTCCAAATGCAGCAAGCAGAATTATAGAAAAGATATAATCAGTTTGTGCGGTTTGAAAAACCACTCCAAGCACCGGAGCCATATATGCAAATGTGCAAGGACCAAGTGCAAGTCCGAAAAGTAAACCGAGTATCAATGCAGCAAGCAATCCTTTTGATTTTGTTTTTCTTAATCCGGCATTGTTCCAATCAAATTTTATAATATCGAGAAGATACAATCCAACAATAAAAAAGATGACAGCGACAAAGTAATTACCAAATGAACCCAGATCTCCCATCAATCTTCCAAGAGATGCAGTGATAACTCCAATCAAAGCAATTGTAATTAATATGCCGAGTGAAAACACAAGTGAAATATTAAACGTTCTGCCAACTGTCATTTTTCCCTGTGAACTTATAAAGCCAACGATTAACGGAATGCTTGAAAGATGACACGGTGAAAGAATGATGCTGAGAACTCCCCAGCCAAGAGATGCGAGCACTGCTATCCACGCAGCTCCCATCATTGCTTCGTAAAGTGTTATGAAAATAGAATCTAACATTATCTTCCTTTCTTAAGTCAGAGGTATATGGTATAAGGGAAATAAAGTTTAATATTGATGTATTTATCCTTTATACCATATTCCCTATACCTTTATACCCTTCAGCCCTTCGGTTTCAATCCTTTCCCTTGCAGCAGTTTATCTATCTCTGCTTCGGGATAAAATCCTTCGTGGCGATGAAATTCTTTTCCGTTCTCATCAAGAAAAACCTGTGTCGGGATCAACTTGATTTTATATTGCTGTGCATACTTTTTTTGTTCCTGTGTCCATACATCATAAAAAACTACTTTTACCTGATCACCATATTTATTTTCGATTGCTTCCATTACAGGCTTCATCATTTTACATGGAATACAGTTCACAGAACCAAGTTCTATAAAAGTTACTTTTGGTTTAACTTCTTTTGTTTGGGCATTTATGGAAATGCATACAATTACTGCTAATAATATTATAGTTATAAATCTTTTAGTCATTTTATCTCCTCTGAGTAAGTCTTTAATTGTTTAATTGCTTAACTGTTAAATAGTTGTAAAATAAATAAAGCACTAATAGCAATTCAGCAATTAGACAATTAAACAATACAACAATTAAAAAGTTTAACAATATGTCAGTTTTCTTTAAGCCATTTAAGAATTTGATCATCTTTCGGAATTATACCAAAGCTTTTTACCTGTTCATTTATGACAAGACCGGGAGTCATCATTATGCTGTAGTTCATCATTTCGTTTATGTCTGACACTTTTTCTACCGTTGCATTAATGTTATTTGTCGCAACGAGGTCTTTTATTTTTGCTTCAAGAGCCAGGCATTTTTTGCAGCCTGTTCCTAGAACTTTTACTGAAATCATTTTTCACCTATATAATTTTTTAATTTATTCACCCCAGAAATACATTTTAGCTTCTGTTGATTCGGGATGCTTACTTTGAATTTCTTTTAATGTTTTTTTCAACTGAGAGTTATCTTTTATCTTAATATAACGGGCTGTTTCTCTGGCAACTAAAAGTTTCGGATAGAAAGATGTCCCAGCCAACTCATCAAAATCTTTTTCAATGATTTTGATTATATCATCATATCTTCCGCGGGGCATAATTGTTTCTGCGATTCCCAATCTAAGCATTGCTCTGAATTCTGTTGCTGGCAAATAACCATTAAAATGATAATATGAATCTCCATTCTGATCGAGAAAATAAATTGCAGGAGTCCAGTAAGCGCCAAGATTTCTTCTGACCTCCCTGTCTTTAATTATATCAAGTTTGAGCAGAACAAACCATTCGTTAATTTCATCAATAACTTTTTGATCCTTATAAGTTGTTGCTTCAAGTTTTTTACATCCGCCGCAGCCGTCCATTTCAAATTGAAGAAGAATTATTTTTTTTGTTTTTACTGATTCTTCTTTTGCTTGTTCGAGATTTGTTAACCATTTCATATTTATTTCCTGTTATTTTTTGTATATGCTGTTGTTGAAATAATCTGTTAGCTGCGCAATCATCTTTTCTTCATATTCAATTTTGCAAAGAACTTCGTTATTACCATTGAAAACTATCACAGATGGTGCAAAAAGAGTTAAGTGTTCAATCTGCAATTCGTTATACCAGAAAGAATCAATAATCCAGTAATCGTATTTATCGCTATTCTCATCAACATATTTTAATAGTTCAACTGTTTGAATCCTGCTCATCTTTAATGTGCAGTAGCAGGATAGTGAAGTGCTGAAGAACAATATTTTTTGTTTGGGTGATGAAAAGAATTTTTCTTTTGAGTATTCGTAGAAAATATTCTGGAAGTGAAGATACCAGTCGTTGAAAAGTACGAAAGCAGAATCAGTTGAAATGTTTTGCAATTCTGATTCAAATTCACTTAAATGATTTGTGAGACTATCAATATTTTTTTGATTGATATCGGGAAATGATTCATATCCTTCGATACCAATTTCAGAAGAGAGAAGATTTTTTAATTCATTTAAATGTAATGGAATAAGAGAATCCCCATCCGAAAGCGAGACTAAAATTCTTTCAGAATCTTTTTCAACTGACTCGAAATATTGAGCCTGGACAATACTCACACTGAGTATCAGTATTACTATTTGAAATGTTATTTTTATTAACATAATCTCCTCAATGAGATAGTAAATAAATTAAAGTTGTTTAGGGACAAACATCCGGTGCCGTAACTGTTCCCTTTTCAACTTTACCGAAATATTTTTTCTGAAAAAATAAAGCAACATTAACAAGCGCAATCAGAACCGGCACTTCAACCAATGGACCAATTACAGCCGCAAACGCTTCACCAGAATTTATTCCAAACACTGCAATCGCAACTGCAATGGCAAGTTCGAAATTGTTGCTCGCTGCAGTGAATGATAATGTAGCAGTCTTGCTGTAATCTGCGCCGACTTTTCTTCCCATATAAAACGAAACCAGGAACATTATCACAAAGTAAAGAAGCAATGGTATTGCAATTCTTACAACATCCAGTGGAAGCTGAACTATATATTCTCCTTTAAGTGAAAACATTACTAGTATTGTGAATAATAGTGCGATCAATGTTATCGGACTGATCCTTGGAATAAATTTCTTTTCATACCATTCTTTACTCTTCAATCTCAGCAGTGTAAATCTTGTAATCATACCTGCAATGAATGGAATACCAAGATAGATGAATACACTTTCTGCAATTTGTCCGATTGTGATATCAACAGCAAAAGTCTGTAAGCCAAGCCACGAGGGAAGTACAGTTAAAAACACGTAAGCATAAATCGAAAAGAATAATACCTGGAAGATTGAATTGAATGCAACTAAGCCTGCTGCATATTCAGTATCACCTTTAGCGAGTTCATTCCAAACAATAACCATTGCAATGCAGCGTGCAAGTCCAATTAAAATTAAGCCAGCCATATATTCAGGATAATCCTGAAGGAAGATAACTGCAAGTCCAAACATTAATATCGGACCTATGACCCAATTTTGAATGAGAGAAAGTGAAAGTACTTTCACGTTTCTGAAAACATCCGGCAGTTCTTCATACTTAACTTTTGCAAGCGGCGGATACATCATTAAAATTAAGCCGATTGCTATAGGGATATTAGTTGTTCCAACCTGAAAGTAATTCCAGAAATCAACAACCTGCGGAAATAAATATCCGGAAAAAACTCCGACAAGCATTGCAGAAAAAATCCACAGCGTTAAGTAACGATCTAAGAATGAAAGCTTTTTTGTCAGCGTGCTCATCTTTGCTTTATTTCCTTCAAGTAAAACTCATAAAAATCTCTTTTGATTTCATCTCTTACTCTGTGGTAAACAGGCATTACTTCTTCTTCTGTCCCGATCGCATCTGCGGGATCATCAAATCCAATGTGAAGACGATGCTTAACATCTCCCATAAAAACCGGACAGGTTTCTTTTGCGTTATCGCAGACAGTAATTACATAATCAAAAGATTGATTTAGATATTTATCAACATTCTTCGGTATTCCGTTACTGATATCAATACCAATCTCTTTCATTGCTTTGATAGCGTATGGATTTGCTCTTTCCGCCGGATTTGTTCCTGCAGAATAAACTTCAAGATTTTCATCAAACGATTTCAGAAATCCTTCCGCCATTTGACTGCGGCAGGAGTTTCCTGTGCAAAGTATTAAGATTTTTTTCTTCATTTAGCTTCCTTTTTTATAAAATAACATGATAGAACGCAGATTACTCAGATTTAAACTGATCTGCGCAGATCTGCTCAACCTGCGTAATCAGCGTGCTATTCTATTAAAACAAACTTCCATAAATCAATCCGCTGATTGTTGCCATTATTACAACAAGCACAACGTAAACAACTGTTTTTTGTGTTCCGATAACTCCACGAATCACTAACATATTAGGTAATGACAAAGCGGGACCAGCAAGCAGTAATGCGAGTGCCGGACCTTTTCCCATTCCGCTATTTATCAATCCCTGAAGAATTGGTATTTCTGTTAAGGTTGCGAAATACATAAATGCACCAGTAACTGACGCAAAGAAGTTTGAGAAGAGCGAATTACCTCCAACTAAATTTGCAATCCACTCATTCGGAATAATTCCGTTGTTATTGTTTTGTGATCCGAGTAAAAAACCTGCAACTAAAACTCCTGCAGCAAGTAACGGCATAATTTGTTTTGTGAATCCCCACGTCTCACCAAGCCATTGGTTTGGTTCATCTTTAGAATAAGTTAGAGCCAGAGTTGTTGCAATTACTGCAACGATAAAAGGAATGGTTGGATTCTGATAAAAGAATATTCCCGATAAGATCACTGCGACTGTTCCAAGAATCACATATATTTTTTTTA
>DATIJX010000030.1:0-20015 GCA_035478175.1 Ignavibacteriaceae bacterium | reverse complement strand
AGGTTGGGGAATACATTGGTTGTTGGGAGTTGGTGGTTGGCGGTTGGTAGTTACCAATATTTTTGTACATCACTTTGCCGTGGGGATATTCTATCTTTAAGATATCCTTTTCTATCTCAGTTACCTTTATGTCACTTCTGCTTTTTAGCTGTTCCACTTTTTCTTCCTTGCTAATTTGTGCATTGGTTATGCTGATAATTACTAACGTCAAACAAAAAACTAATAGTTTGCCCATTCTTATTTTATCCTTAAAATATTTAGGGAAAGAAATTGTTTACTCAAGCTACGTAAAACCGGTGGGATATGTATCCTTTGAGAGTTGTTCCAGTATGTCCGAAGGACTCCTTTTGGAGAAAATTCGTAAACTTTCATACCGGAATAAAAGAAATAATTTATTTAAAAGCACCATAATTCTACCTCACTTAAAAGTAAGTAAAAAGAATTGTGCCGTAAAAAATTATTCAGAAATTACAAACTAAAGGGCTTGCTTGCTAAATGTAAAATAAAAACTGACGCAGCAAATGTCGTGTAACGTTAAAGCTCTTTTTAAAATTAAAAAGGCGAACCGTTATGGCTCGCCTTTTTGTTTGGGAAAGTTATTACTTAAGCAGAAGTAATTTTTTCGTATCAACAAAATTATTTATTGAAATTCTATACACATACATTCCACTGGGTAAATCAGCAGCGTTAAATTCTACTGAATAACTTCCTGCTTCCTGACTTTCATTTACTAATGAAGCAACCTCTGTTCCAAGCATATCAAATATTTTTAGAGAGACAAATCCCTTTTCTTTAATCTGATAATTAATGCTTGTTGTTGGATTGAAAGGATTGGGAAAGTTTTGTGATAATGAATAATCATATATAACACCTTCCTGCCCTTCTCCAGCAACTGACTTTGACGGTGGCTCTATTCCAACCCGGATATTTACCTCATTTGATGGACCGGATACATTACTTCCTAAATCAACAGCTTTTACATAATAGTATGCTGTTCCTTCATTTCCTTGCCTGGGTCCTGTTACTACCATTTCATCAGGATCTTCATAAGAAGTATTTGAAGTCGTCTGTTTTAAATGCCAATCTCCTCCTTCATCTCCACCTTTTTTCCAGACCTGATAATTAGACAAATCCGGTTCTTGGTTGGCGTTCCAACTTAATAGGGGATGATTATTTTCGCTTTCGATAACGGTAAGATTTTGTGGCGCAATTGGTGTTTGGTCTTCAAATTTATATCTGAGATTATTTCCACCACTACTTCCGAATGGATCTTTCCAAATCACATGAACTTCATTACCAGAAGAAGAAAGATTTAAATGATAAATGGAATTAACTTGAGGTAACAAATATTCATAGATTTGATCTGTTGGGTATTCCGTATCTACCATATAAGATCTCCATAAACCTATATCCGAGATTTCATCACCAAGTAGTTCAAAATAAAATACGGTATGAGTTTTATTGTCAAAGGTTTGAGTTGAATACATTCTATAGTTTTCTATGCTTAAATCAGCATAACCGTAGTCTATCCAATTGTTGTAAAGATCGAGTATCGCCCACCTGAAATAATACTGCCAAGAAGGATTAGACTCGTGCCATCTATAATAAATGATAACATTCGAGTTATCTGCTCTAATACCAACAAAGTTATCAATTTCATCATTCGCAATAGGTGCTGTATAAAGTGGTGTATGCCAGGAATCATTGGCAACATTATATCTTCTCCACTTACAATCGTAGTCAACTCCATTAAATTTTTTATACATAAAATAGACAAAATCCATTTGAGTATTCTTATAGGCAGTTATTCTAGGGATGTTACCTGTTTGTCCGTTGGATACTTCTTTAACTGGGGACCAACCTCCACCAGTTAAGTCTCGATATATGTACCGCACTACCCCTGATTCATTATAAGTAACATGTAGTTTTCCACTTGAAACAACGGATTCCAAACCCCATTCAGCGACAGTGGTTGATAAACTAAAAGTTGGAGTCCATAAACTCCAATCTAAACCTCCATTAGTACTTCTTTTAATCCTCACCTGATTTCCAACGCCGTAAACAATGTATATGTTATTATCATCTCCGGAAATGCTCGGCGAAACAACTGCAGAACCTTCAATGGTTTTTGGGAAATCCTGAAGATTAGAAAAACCATTTACATCCATACGGTAATACTTTAAAATATTACTTTCCTGAACGATAATATGATTACCATATCTATTAGTAAAAATATCAACACCAGCAGGATTTGCATTTGCTACGTTTATGTTTGTTTCTCTAACGTTTGTCCAGTTCGAGGTTTGTGCAACGATAATTGAAGAAAAACATAACAGGAATAAAAATAATATGTGTTTTCCCAGATAAAGGGATTTTATTTCATTCAACATTTTTTTTCTCCTTATTTTAAAAGTATTGTTTTAATTGTCTTAACGACATCTTCTGACTGGAGACTAATAAAATAGATTCCGCTCGGAAGCGGTCTATCATATATGTCTCTTGCTTCCCACTGAATATTATATTCCCCGGGAGAAAGGTTTTTTTCTAACAGCGTTTTTATTTCTTTCCCTAATGAATTAAATACTCTAATCTTTACCAGATTTTCATTAGAAATTCCAAATCTGATTGATGAAACAGAATTGAAGGGGACAGGATAACTTTTTATATATTCTTGTGAAAGAGAGTTGTTAGTTTCAGAAAATTCGATGCTTAAGGGACCATCTCTTCGTAGGATGTAACTAAAAGCATAAGTTATCCAAGGAGTGTATTTTTCCATTGGAATTAACAAATCCTTTTTTCCGTCACCATCGAGATCAGCAATTGCTGCAGGGTAAAATCCGGCACCGGGTTGTGTTGCTTCACCAAGCTTAGCATACCAAAGCTTATATTGATGATTATTAGGATATCCTGCAAACTTCAAAATAAGGACAACATTACCAATCGATATAACTAATTCTTCCTTCCCGTCATCATCTATATCCACAGCCTGTATATACTCATTATAAAAAGATACTAAATATCTGAGTTCTATATATGCAACTACTTTATAGCTATTATCCCCATCAGACTCATAACATTGGAATATAGTTATTCCATTTACATAATCCTGTCCTCCGATCCAAAACTCCGGTTTGCCGTTTCCATCAATGTCGTTTGTTGCTGTTTGCATATAAGTATTGTGTATTGGGAATGGAAATTGATTTACTAAAAAGTATTTATTCACATTAGCATTTTCGATTACCAGCACATTTCCCGCACCTGTGCTAATGATCAGCTCATTTTTTTCGTCCTGATCGAAATCATCTGTAGCAAACCCAGATAAATCCCCTTCTCCTGTTGTTGTAAACCGAAACAGTTCTTCGAAGTTACTTATGCTATCTCTATATTCAGCAATAATACACTGTTGCCCCCCTGACCCAACAATAAAAGCACAATCAGTTTTTCCATTATTATCCCAATCACCAAATGACATGTTATTTATCTGGATTGTGTTTAAGTAAAAGAAAAAATCAAAGGTTGTTGGGAAGGTGTCAGCAGTGTCGCTTTTATAAATTGGATAAATGTTATAAAGGATAGAATCCTCGTCAACAATAGCTGTTGTAAAAATTTTTGTATTGCCAGCAGGATATATATGAGCAATTCCTTTTACATAAATTGTAATGGAATCATAAGAAAATACATCCTGATAAATCCCGCTTGTATTTCTCTCAAATATTTTTACTGGTCCTGCCCAATTAGGATGAACTATATCTGTATAGCCGTAAAGTTCAGGACGATTGTTATTATTTAAATCTTCTATTGGTAGAGGTGCCCACCAAGAATTTGCAACCTGTACCTGCTGCCAAAACTTAAATATATTATTATACCGTGTAGTATCTATTTCCCACATATTTATAATCGTTGTATCAACTGTTTCATCATTACCTTTAGTATTCTCTTTATGATTAAGATTAAAAGTTCTGCTTTCTCCGGTCCTGTATGTTAACTTGTAAACATTAGGAGAAATTTCCACAAACTTTCCACCTCGCTCTACAAATTTTTGTAGCTCAGCTTCCTTATTAAAAGCATTATATGGTTTGTATTCCTGTGCTAATGCTAAACCTGTTATTAATATAACCTGAGAAATAAATTTTACTAATTTCATCTTGTGACCTTAAATAAAAAGGGAAAGAAATTTAAACTGTTAGATTTAAACAATTCTTTTTTACTCAAGCTACGTAAAACCAGTTGGGTATTTTCTCTCCGCAACGATATGAAAATACTTTTTCATATTCGCCAGAGAAACATTGTGGTAAATTTTTCGGGGGGGGGGGGGGGGTAAAAATTGCAAAAGTTCTGAACGGCTCAACTAACAAAGTTGAGTTCACATAATCATAACCGTATGTAAGAGAGATAAACATTTCCAAAGAATCCTTAGGAATGTTCTTGTAATATTAATTTCTATTCTCAACGTAATGAATCGATTTTAGAAATTCAAGTTATTATAATGTTAACTTTTATTTTTATCATTAACTTATTTTGCTTTCTAAAAACGATAAAGAGAGGAATTACTGCAATATTTCCGCAATAAGAAGAGTAATAATTGTTTTATCGTCCGAGGTTGTAGTTTTAATAGAAACATCCGCTTTCAGCAAAGCACGAAAAACTTCAACAAGCTTTTCATCTGAGTATAGCTTTCGTGCTTTAACGTAATTCGGATAATAGAAGTGATGAGTGCCAACGATTCTTGCAGCTTCCTGCACGGGAGTGTTCTTGGTTTGCAGCTCAGTGATTTTTGCAAGGCCAGTAAAATATCTCGTCAGCATCGTAATTATGAAAGTAGGTTCGGTTCCATTATCAAGTAGATTGTTAGCCACAGTGAGTGCTTTAGATTTGTCTTTTACTCCGATTGCATTCTGCAAATCGAAAATATTAAACTGCTTCAGCTCAGAAGAAACCTGCTGAATGCTTTCGATGGTAATTTCCTTCTTTTCATTTAGGAAGATGCAAATCTTTTCTAATTGATCTTCAAGCATATTCCTGTTCTCTCCGACAATATCAACCAGCACCTGTGCATTTTCTTCAGATAGCTTTTTCCCTTTTTCTTCAGCAATACTAATCAGCCAGTCAATCAGGTTTTTACCTTTTAATTCTTTTGCTTCATACAAATACCCGCTCGCATCGAGAGCTTTGAAAGGTTCAGAATTGAGATTTGTAATTGAACCATTATGAAAAAATGCAATCACCGTAAATTCAGCAGGTGAAGCAACGTAATCCTTGAGTGGTTTTTTATCTTTAATTTTTTCTGCTTCTTTCACTATGATTAACTTCTTCTCCGAACCAAATGGGAATGAAGTTGCTAGTCCAAGAATATCAGTGATTGCTCTGTCTTCAGAATAAATTGTTTCCTTGTCAAATTCAGATAACAGCAATGGCTGAAACGCTTCTTCAAGAGTATGAAGAGTTAATGAAAGATTATAGGAGTCCTCACCAAAAAAATAATACACAGGATTGAACTTGCGTTTCTTTATTTCGGCTACTGCTTCAAGTATAGATGGTGCTTTACTCTTTGCCATTCTTCTGTTTTAATTTTTCGTACTTCAATGCTTGGCTGAGAAAGAATGTTAATCCGCCCCAAACGACACCAATTACAACTAATGCTGTTATTATAGAAGTAATACTCATATCTTATAAATGTTCTATTATGAACTTAGCATTGTCAGTCTGAGCGGAGTCGAAGACTGATATTCAATTTTGTCGTCACACTTCGACTTCGCTCAGTGTGACCTAATAGTTAAACTTTGGAATCACACTAGTCTTATACTGAATCACTTTTTAAAGTATGCTTCACCAATATTTTGTTTAAACCGATGAATAAAACTAAGATAATCGTCCATTGAAAAATAACCGTTCCAAAATTCTCAGCGTGGAAAGGATTCCACCATTCTGCATCCCAGCCGATTGATGAGATTAGCCACCAACTTATTAAAACCACAACCTGAATGGGGACTAAAATACCAATAACAAAATTATACCATTTACCGATTTTTACATCGCTGCCATATCCATTTATAACCTCCGTTCTGAATTTATCAACTCCATACCTGATAATGGAAAATGAGATAAACGCCCCGCTGAGGATCAATCCGACACCCCAGACCCAATCCTGATTTGCAAGGAAGCTCAAATCCAATGCTGAAGGAATGCCGAGTAAAAATCCCATTGATGCAATAATTATGATTGCTTTCTTTCTTTTGATTCCAAAGTCAATTAGAGTTCTGGTTGACAACTCAACCATAGAAATCAATGAAGTAAACGCTGCAAAGAATAATGCAAGAAAGAAAAGCGATGCAAAGAATGTGTTTATCAAACTGCTGTCAGAAAGTTTTGTGAACAGCACCGGCAAATAAATAAAAGTCAGCCCGGTATTCGCCGGACCCGATTGTGTTACCTGCTGCATTGCACCTGCCTGTCCGGCAGGCAGGTCAACAGAACTTAAAGCAAACACTGTTGAGAAGATTGTAATTCCGGCAATCAACGAAACACTATTATTCCCAAATCCAATCAACGCAGCATTTAGTGAAATATCCTCTTTCTTTTTCATGTAGATAGCATAAGTAAGAATCAATCCCCAGCCTGCACCGGTATCCCACGCATTTTGTGTGAGTGCATTCAACCAGACTTTATAATCAAGAATTACATTTATATCAGGTGTGAAGAAATACTTTATTCCTTCAATTGCATTTGGAAGTGTAACCGCACGAACGAATAAAATTAATAGAATAACTAGCAATGATGGAACCATCAGCTTGGTTATTTTCTCAATTCCTTTTGTCACCCCTCTTAATATTACAACAGCCGCAAACAAAATAGCTATCAAATGGAACAACAAAGGCTGATAGCTTGTCGAAAATTCATTCCAATAAGTTAAGTGCTCTTCAGTATTGAACAAGCTACCCGAAGCTGCCGAGAAAAAATATCTTATACACCAGCCTGTCACGACTGAATAGTAAAACATTATTGCTGTGGATACGAATACAATCCATGCACCCATCCATCCGAAACGATTGCCAGCAGTTTTTGCAATTGCACCAACTGGTCCCATCCGGGATGATTTGCCAATAGCGAACTCAGCAATGATTAATGGAACAGACCAGATTAAAAGGAAGATCACCCAGGGAATAAGAAACGAGCCACCACCGTTCTGTGCAACTACTCTCGAAAATCTCCAGATGTTTCCGGTACCAACGGCGATTCCGATTGTAGCAATTATCAGCGCCCAACGGGAGGAGAAGAATTCTTCTTGCTTCAAGTAGAGGCCCCACCCAAACCCTCCCCAAAGGGGAGGGCTTTTAAAGAAACATTACGAATTGTTTTGCTCATAAAAACTTTTAAGAAAAAAAGTTTATTTATTTTACAATTAACCCCCTCCTTTGGAGGGGGCAGGGGGAGGCCCCTATCTTTTTTCGATGGTAACAGTTTCCATCACAACATCCTGCAATGGTTTATCACCAGGTTTTGACGTAGCAACTTTTCCAATTGCACTTACAACATCCATACCTGCGATAACTTTTCCAAACACAGTATGTTTTCCATCTAACCATGGAGTAGCAACAAGTGTTATAAAAAACTGGCTGCCGTTCGTGTTAGGTCCTGCATTTGCCATAGATAAAATTCCCGATTGATCATGCTTCAATGCTGGAACAATTTCATCAGCAAACTTTCCGCCCCAGAAACTATCGCCGCCTCTTCCTGTTCCTGTTGGATCGCCACCCTGAATCATAAAGTTTTCAATCACTCTGTGAAAGATTACTCCGTTGTAATAATCTTTGTTTGCAAGTCCTGCAAAATTCTCAACAGTTTTAGGAGTTTCTTTTGCAAACAATTCAATTTCAATTGTTCCCATATTTGTTTTTATTACTGCTACTGTCATTTCTGCACTTTCTGTTTTTGTTTGAGTTTGTTTTGTTTCAACTTTGCCTTCTTCCTGAGCATTGCAGGCAAATGTTGCAAGTGAAATCATCAGGCCGATCATTAATTGTTTCATTTTTTTCTCCTTTATGGTTGAATGATATTAGTTAAGATTAAAATCAGAATTATAATTCCTAATGCTATCCTGTAAAAAATAAAAATGAATGTGCTGTTCTTCCTTAAAAATTTTAAAAGAAAATCAATTGCGAGATAACCGCTGATTCCTGATACTACAGTCGCAACAATAATATTAACCACCATAGTTTGATCAATAAACTTCAATGCTTCATATAATTGCAAAGCTCCGCTAGCAAGAACTGCGGGAACACTGAGTAAAAACGAAAACCTTGCGGCAGCTTCCCGTTTTAATCCGACAAATAGTCCTGCGGTAATTGTTGTCCCTGATCTTGATGAACCAGGAATTAATGAGATTGCCTGTGCTATTCCAATAATTATTGAATCAAAGATTGTAATATTATCTACATCTTTTCTGAACTTAGCAACTTTTTCTGCTAATGCTAAGATGAGCGCCAGGATAATCAAGCTGCCGGAAATTACATACAAATTTTTTGTTAACGCACCTTCAATTGCATCTTTGAATGCAAGACCGATTATAACAACAGGAATAGTTCCAACAATTATGAGCCAGCCTAGTTTGGAATTTATTTTTTGTTGAGAATACTTAACTGGTTTTAAAATATTATCGTGAACAAAATCTTTTATAATATTTATCAGGTCTTTCCAGAAATAAACAAGAACTGCCAGCATAGTTCCAAGCTGAATGACTGCAATGAATGAAGTCCATTGCTCGGGATGATCTTCAGAAATAAGATTCATCAGCTTGCCAGCAACTGTTAAATGACCTGTACTGCTGATTGGAAGAAATTCTGTTAGACCCTGTACAATTCCGAGGATAATTGCTTCTGGTAAACTCAATTGACATTACCAATTATGTATGATATCCCAAGCTTAACACCGAGTGAAAAGGTATCGAAGTTTACGTTTTCTCCTTTGACATTATTTTCAAGTGTATTGCCATTACTATTTTCAGGTTCACCATTTATATCATACCTCATATCGACACCAATATTTGCATAGACATTTTCTGCTAAAGCAGTATTAGCTTCTGCACGCAAGACACCTCCGAAACCTACTGAAGTGAAAGTATCTTCTGTCCCCTGCCATTTTTTACCTTCGGTTACGTTTACAAAACGTACACCTGCACCGCCGCCAAACTTAACATTGTAACCAGTACCTAAAAGTACATAATATGCCATTGCTGATGGCATAAAGGAATTATAGGCAAGTTCATATTGTCCCGGACCCACATTCTCTGTGTAAGAATAAATCTGGTAAGGTATTTCAATGCTAAGTTCAAATGACTTACTTAGAAATGTTCCTACTTCGCCTGTAAAGATAACCGCCGAACTGAATGTATTTAATTGAGCATTAGAAGGAGCAAAATTTTCATTGATATAATCCTGGACTGAAGGAAAACTTAAAAAGTTAATTCCCATAGTGCCCTTCAATTCAATTTGGGCGAGTGTGAAATTGGAAACAATTATCAGCAAAAATAATAGTGTGATTTTTTTCATGTCTCTTCAGAATTTGATTTAAAGATATTTAGTATGCTGGTATGCTGCTTATTAAGAACAAAGAACATTATAAGAGCAATAACGATAAATAAAATGTACGATATAATATGTGTAAGAAAAGCGTATGCTGCACTTATTGTTTCTCCAAAACCAAAAAGAAGAACAAGAGTACTTTTTGCTAGTGCGTGGTAAGAACCAGTCGCCCCCGGAGTTGGAATTACAACACCAATTGCGCTAATGCTCATTACAATCCAACCCATTGAAAAGGTTACGTTGTTTCCTGATTGCATATCAAGCATAAAGAATCCAAAATAAGAGGTTAAAGCATAGATAAGAAGAATTATTACCGAGGTTATAAATGTTAGTAAAAAGTTTTTTGTGCCTCTTAGAGATGTAAAACCTTGGTTCAACATTTCAAAAATGTAACCAAGCCGTTCAGCAAGATTGGAAGAAACTCTTCCAATCAACCTTAAGAGATAACCATAAAATTTCTCCTTAAGCTTTACGGAAAGATATATCATCAGAAGAACGACAAATAATGCAATCGCTGAAATATAAAGTGTAGCTTCGAGCCAGGGAAAAGCTTCATAGAGACTTGAACTCCAGATAAATGCTGAGATCAAAACTGCTGAACCCATAGAAATAATATCAATAACCCTTTCAACTATGACCGTACCAAACATAGATGATCGTGAAAGATTTTCGTACCTGCCAATCATAATTGCACGTGTAACTTCGCCAAGTTTTGGAGTTACACAATTAACTCCGTAGCCAATCATTAGTGCACCGAATAAATTCCACATTTTGACATCTGGCTTTACGGAATGCAGGATAATCTTCCAGCGAAGTGCTCTGATATAATGACCCAGCATTATCGAGGCAGCAAAAATAATTATCCATAATAATGAAGCTTGAGAAACCAATTCCATCACTTCACTAAAATTAACATCGGAGAAGGCGAGGTAAAGAAAAAGAACTGCCAGCCCAACCGAGATTAATAAGTTGAAAACTCCTCTCAGTGCGGGTATTTTTTTTACATTATCTGAGATCAAGAACCTGGCTTCCTTCGGGTGGAGAAAATTGAAAATAACTATCCGGTAAGTTTTTATTTAGTTGATAGTTTGATAGATCAATCTGAATTGTTCCTGTTGCAGGATCATCAACCAATACTTTTGTTATGAGATTTTCAGAATCGATAAAAAGTTTAATTGAGTTAAAACTGAAAGTATCATCTTTCGGAATTAATTCAAGAACTTTTTTACCTTCGGATTCAAAGGTGTTCAGTTCGCAGTCTTCAGGATAATCATAAATTATCTGACGAATTGAGAGAATTTTATTCCCTTCAGTATCATAGTCGGTGATTATTACTTTATCTTGTTTCTTGTTGTAATTCCATGAAGTTTCACCATCTGAAACAATAAGCATATTATCAAACTCGAATCTCAGACAATTATCTTTCTTATAAAAAACTTTACCCTTAAGATTAACTTTTTCATTTACAGATTGAGTAATCTGAGCAGAAAGATCAGTAATCGAATTAAACTTATCCTGGATGTTTTTTAAAACTGCGTCTGCATTATCCTGAGCAATACTATAGTTAATAGAATTTAGGACTAAAATTGATGCTAATATTATTCTGGTAATCATCACCTTTCCTTATTAAAGTGTTCTCAAAACAGTTTCAAGCTGCTCTTCATTTTCAATTAATACTTGCCTTGCCTTGCTTCCATCATTTGGTCCGACAATCCCGGCATCTTCAAGCTGATCAACAATTCTTGCGGCACGTGAATATCCTAATTTTAATTTTCTCTGCAAAAGGGAAACGGAGCCCTGTTGATGGCGAACGATCACTTTCGCTGCCTCTTCGAACATCGGATCAAGATCGGGAGAGAATCCGGAAGAGGAACCTTTTTTCTTATCATATATTGAAGGCAAGAAATATGGCTTTGAATAAGACGGCTGAGAGTAAATATAGTTTGTTATACTTTCAACTTCATCAGTTGATATAAATGCATTTTGCATTCTTATCGGTTTAGGAGAACCCGTCGGAAGAAACAGCATATCACCCCTGCCAAGTAATTGCTCAGCACCGTTCATATCGAGAATTGTACGTGAGTCAATTTTAGTCGCAACCTGGTAAGCAATCCTCGAACTGAAGTTCGCTTTTATTAAACCTGTAATCACATTTACGGAAGGTCTTTGTGTAGCAAGCACCAGATGAATTCCAACTGCACGTGCAAGTTGAGCTAACCTGGTTATTGGTTCCTCAACATCTCTTCCGGCAGTTATCATCAAATCAGCAAGCTCGTCAATGATGACAATAAGATACGGCAAGTGATGATGTTTGATAGACTCTGTATTATGCGGTTTGGTTTTAGGATTATCAACTTTCTTGTTGTAATCAACAATATTTCTCACTCCAGCTTTTGCAAGTCTGTCGTACCTTTTTTCCATTTCAATCTCAACTGACTTGAGCATAAGCACAGCGTTCTGCGGTACGGTGATAATTTCTTCATCAATATCAGGTGAAACGGCAAGGTAATGTCTTCTTAACTTATTGTAAAAGGAAAGTTCTATCTTTTTCGGATCTACAAGAATGAACTTTACATCGGCGGGTATTTTTGAATACAGCAAGCTGCTGATTATCATATTGATGCCAACACTTTTTCCTGAACCGGTTGAGCCTGCAATCAGAAGATGGGGCATTAGTGAAAGATCTGTAAGGTAAACGTCACCGCTGATCGTTTTCCCGAGTGATAATGGTAACTGCATTTTTGAATCGCGCACTTTGCCGAGCACTGCACGTGCATTTACAATAGCAGCCTCAGCATTAGGAATTTCAACACCGATGGCACCTTTCCCCGGAATGGGTGCAATAATTCTGATGCCTCTTGCTGAAAGAGCTAAAGCAATGTCATTCTCTAATCCAACAATCTTGCTGATCTTAACTCCCGGTGCGGGGACAATTTCATAAAGAGTAACAACGGGACCAGGAGTAACTGATATATTCTGAATTTCAATATCGAAAAGTTTTAGCTTATCCTTAAGCAGTTCTGCATTCCGGGTTAACTCCTCCTCGGCTACTTTTATATCTTCTGCAGCGGCTGGTTGAAGCAGATCAAGACCGGGAAGCTCATAATCCAAATCTTCCTCCCAGGGATCGGGAAGTTTCTTTTCTTCATCTTCAACAAATTTTTCTGCGGGCAGCTCACCGGTTTTTTCCAAATCAACTTTTTTTCTATCACTGACGGATATTTCATTTTCTTTCATCACCTCAGTATCAGTTTTTCTGATGATTTGAATCTGAGTCTGCGCTTCAGCCTCTTCTTCCATTAACTCTTCAGCTGAAAGATCATCTTCATCAACAACTACAGGTTTTTTCTTTTCTTTGCCGAGCTTCTTAATTTTTTCAAGATTGGTAGTGTCTTCTTCGTTCTTATTAATTTTTATCTTCTCTTCCGTATCAGAAGCAAACATATTTTTAATAAAATTAAATATGTTTTCAATCTTAACATCAAAAGCGAAAATGAGAACTGTAGCAGAAACAAAAATTAGGAACAGAATACTTCCCGCTGTTCCAAACAAGCCGCTTAGCCAGATTCCAAGATATTCGCCAACATTTCCTCTGAGCTCTTTGGTACCGGGTAAAAATTCCAAACCAGCCTTCAAAACTCCGAAGAAAGCAGCGATAGTAAGCCCAAGAATTAATAAGAAGTTTGTTGTGTTAATAAGTGTTTTAAAGGTGAAGCTCTTAAAAAAAGATATTCCCCATAAAAACAAAATTGAAGGAAATACAATTGAGAAATAGCCGATCGTTGATTTGATGAAGAAATAAGAAAAATGTGCGCCGATTATTCCAAGCCAGTTATGTGTTCCAACTCCGGAGAAAATAGTGTTTTCAAGAAGGACCTCATCCTTCCTGCTGTACGATACAATACATAATAAAAGGAAAACTGAAAAAAGGATCAGAAAAATACCGGCAATTCTTTTTTTCTTCTCGGTTGAGAAGTTGAAATAATTCTTACTTGAATTATTTTTTTTGCCGTTTACATTTCTTTTCTTTACTGCCATTCTTAACGTTACTTACATTAATACCTTTAATACATTCCCCGAATAGAAAGGGATCACATCCGTGCTGCCAAGTTCCGCACAAGCCTTCAAATCTACTTCGAAACCATTATTAATTAGAAGTTGTCCGTGATCTGTTTCAGACAACATTTTAAAAATATTTTTTCCAAAAGATTTAAATAAAGTTAAAGCGCCTGTTGAAGCATCTGTAAGTTGGATCGTTTTATTTCCCGCTATCAGCTCACTAACGAGCATGCCTGCGCATACAGAATCTTCGAGGCTGAATAGATTATTATTACCTGCACAAAGAATAATCACATCCTGATCCAACATTTTAATATGCTTTGCAACTGTCTTCAAATTGTTAAAAGAACAAACAAAAAGATTTGTGGAATATTTTGCTTTTACAATCGCACGAGAACCATTGGTAGAATAGAATACGATTGACTTCCCGGAAACAATTTCTTTTGTGTACTCCGAAGGGGAATTACCTAAAGCAAATCCTTCAATTTTTTTTGTATTTCGCTCGCCACCGAGAAGAGTCTGTCCGCCAAAAATTCCTCCGGAAACTTTAACCGCAAATTCAACCGTGCCCACGGGCACAACTTCTTTTGCGCCGTTTGAAAGTGCGGTGATTATTGTTGATGAAGCGCGTAAAACGTCTATAACAACAGTAGTTTTCCCTGTAAAGAAAAGCTCATCTGCCTGAACGGGTGAAAATAGAACGTCGAGTTTCATTTTGCTATTTACTTTTTAACAAATGGAAGTTTGGTAACTACTGCAGGAAATTCTTTATCTCTTATTTTGAATGCCACATTGCTGCCTGGTGCGTTAAATGATTTGTTAACATAACCGAGAGCAACTGGTTTTTCCAGTACGGGACTTACTGTACCGCTTGTGATAACACCAACCTTTTTACCTCCAGCGTTAATGTCGTATCCGTGTCTTGGAAAAGTTTTTTCATCTGATATCATAGCGACAAGTTTCCTGGTCGGTCCTTCCTGTTTCATTTTTAAAATTGCATCCTTACCGATGAAGTCTCCCTTTTCAGTTTTTGTAATCCATCCAAGTCCGGCCTCAATTGGATTTGTTGTTTGATCGATATCATTTCCATAAAGACAATATCCCATTTCAAGTCGAAGGGAATCTCGTGCAGCAAGTCCTACCGGCTGAACATCAAATTCTTTTCCTGCTTTAAACACTTCTTCCCAAACTTTTTCAGCTTGAGATACATCGCCTGTGAAATACAATTCGTATCCGAGTTCACCTGTGTATCCTGTTCTGGAAATGATCATATCCATCCCGGCAATTTTTCCTTTAATAAAATGATAGTATTCGAGATCGGGAATGTTTGGAACTAATTTTTTAAGAACTTCTCCAGAGTTTGGTCCCTGCACCGCAAGCAAAGAATAATCATCGCTGCAATTGTCTAGTGTAACTCCAAACTTGTTGTTCTCCTTCATCCAGTTAAAATCTTTATCGATGTTAGAAGCATTTATAACAAGTAAATATTCGTTATCAGATATTTTGTAAACGAGAAGATCATCAACTATACCGCCGTCAGGATAACACATGGCGGAGTAATGTACTCTTCCCGGAAAAAGTTTTGATGCGTCATTAATTGTTATATGCTGTATAAAATCGAGGGCTTTATCTCCCGTAACAAATACTTCGCCCATATGAGAAACATCGAAAACACCAACTGAATTACGAACTGCTTTGTGTTCAGCAATTATAGAAGAATACTGAATAGGCATTTCATATCCGGCAAACTCCACCAGCTTTGCACCGAGTTTTTTATGAATATTGTTGAATGTAGTCTTTTTCATTTAGTTGCCCCATTGAAATAGTTTTGTTAAGAATATTTGGTTTACTTTTTAAGTTTTTTCCAATCGCTCAGAAATTTTTCAAGCCCAATATCTGTCAGCGGATGGTTGAACATTTTTTTAATAACATCAAATGGAATCGTACAAACATCAGCACCAATAAGTGCAGACTCTACAACATGCAGAGGATGTCTTACGCTGGCAACAAGAACCTGAGTTTTGTAATTATAATTCTTGTAAATCTGAACTATCTGCGAAATCAAATCCATACCGCTTGTGCTTATGTCATCAAGTCTTCCAACAAAAGGACTTATATAAGTAGCTCCCGCTTTTGCAGCCAGAATTGCTTGATTTGGCGAAAAGCAGAGAGTAACGTTTACTTTAATTCCTTCACTTGTGAGTGTTTTACAAGCTTTTAATCCTTCTTTGATTAATGGAATTTTAACAACAATATTCTTATGAATTGATGCAAGATCTCTTCCTTCTTTAACGATTCCATCGTAATCTGTAGAAATAACTTCTGCACTGACTGGTCCATCAACAATTTTGAGGATTTCATCAAGCAGTTTTCTAAAATCTTTACCTTCTTTAGAAACAAGAGAAGGATTTGTTGTTACGCCGTCAAGAATACCAAGAGCAGCCGCTTCTTTAATTTCGTCAATGTTGGCTGTATCTATAAAAAATTTCATGGTTTTGCTCCAATTTCAGATTATTAGATATTTAAAACTAATCAAATTCTTGGGTTAAATCATGCCCCGTTTTAGCTGAATAAAATTCAAAAGTATCTGCAGACAAACTCGCATCTTCCCTCAAAGTAATTTTTACAAGATATTTAAGTTGCAGCTTGAATAATGACTTAATCTTTCCTTCTCTGATTTTTGTAATAGTTGACGGATGAGATTTTATAATGATACTTCTCTCACGGGATTTTCTTCTGAATTTTTTAAGCCAGCTTTCAAGATCATAAACGAGATGCGAACTTTTTGTCAGCAAACCTGTGCCGTGACATTCTGGACAGACTTCTTTTATTGCCTGAACAATGTTTTGTCTAATTCGCTGCCTCGTAATCTGTATCAAGCCAAAATCTGACATTGGTAAAATTGATACCTTTGCTCTGTCTTTTCTGAATTCCTTCTTTAATTCATCATAAACTTTTTTCCTGTTCTTATCATCCTCGAGATCAATAAAATCTATCACAATAATTCCGCCAATATCACGAAGGCGCAATTGTCTTGCTATTTCACGGGAAGCTTCAAGATCCGTTTTGAGTGAATTCGATTCCTGATCTTTGCTCTTTGCATATTTTCCGCTGTTAACATCAATGACAACCATTGCTTCAGTATGCTCAATAATAAGATAACCGCCACTGGGAAGAGAGACTTTTCTTCCCATCAATGTTTTAATCTGCTCGTCAACTTTAAAAGTGTTGAATATGCCGTATGTGGATTTATAAAGCTCAACTTTTTCAGCAATTGCTGGCTGAACAAATTCAAGATAATTTTTTATTTCTTTGTGAAGCTTTTTTGAATCAACAAATATTTTTGAAATGTCAGAATTGAAAAGGTCACGAATTACACTTACCGTTGTATTCAAATCCTGGTAAACAAGTGCAGGAGGATTTTGGGATTTGGCTTCTTTTTCGATCCGTTCCCAGGTTTTCATAAGATTTTTCAAGTCATCTTTAAGGATTTCTTCATCTTGCTTTTGGGCAACGGTTCTTATAATTAGTCCGTAATTTTCGGGAACAATTTGCCGTGCAATGTAACGAAGTCTTTTACGCTCTTTGTAATCGTAAATCTTTTTTGATATACCAACTTTGTTGTCATAAGGAAGAAGCACACAGAATCTGCCCGGGAGCGAAACTGAAGAAGTCACCCGCACACCTTTATTGCTTACTGGTTCCTTAATAATCTGAATGAGAATTTCCTGACCCTTTTTCAAGGTTGGAATTGTAGGCTCTGTTCTTTTCGATTCAGGTTTGGCTGGAGTGGTAGGGCTTCCGTTCTCATCTTCATCATCAAGATCAGTATCTTCATCTCCAAGCATATCCTGGAGCTGCTGTGTCCTTTCTCCAATATCTGAAAAATGAAGAAATGCATCGTGCTTCATTCCTATATCAATAAAGGCAGCACGAATCCCTGGAAGAACTCTTGCAATTCTCCCAAGATATATGTCTCCCACCATTCGGCGGTTTTCAGGGTAGTCTACAAAGAAGTCGGCTAAGTTTCCATCTTCCGTAATGGCAACACGTGTTTGCGAGGAAGTGGAGTTGATAATAATTTCTTTTACCATTTGGTACAAACTCACTTAATGAAATAAAATATTTCATTGAAAATCTTTTAAAAAACAAAAAGCCCTTCTGCGGATTTTTATGCTCAGTCAAAAACATAAAGCCGAGCAATAGTAAAAACAGATTGAAGAAAAATATTTCTATTTGCATAATGAGCTTTTCGACTAAAATTAATTACGAAAAATTCTAATAATGAATAATATTCAGAGACAGCTAATTGTCAGGACGTTATTCCTGTATACTGTCTTTTATTTTAACAATTCTTTCCTGCTGAGAGAGAGTTTACCGTTTTCAATTTTAATAAGCTTAACGGTTACTTTATCTCCAACTTTGAAGTAATCACTTACTTTCTCAACCCTTTTATTGTCTATCTGGGAAATATGAAGGAGTCCTTCCTTTCCCGGGATAATTTCAACAAATGCACCGAAATCCATTAACTTGGTAATAACGCCCTCGTATGTCTCACCAATCTCAGGAGTTGCAGTCATCTTTTTAATATACTCTTTACATTTTTGTGCATTCTCTTTATTCGGTGAAGCAATATTAACAGTTCCATCTTCCTCAATATTAATCTCAACACCAAACAAACGCTGCATGCCCTGAATTGTCTTTCCACCCGGACCAATTACCAACCCGATTTGATCCTGTTCTACTTTCATAGAAATTAATCTTGGTGCAAACTCTGAAAGCTGTTCACGCGCTTTGCCTAATGACTGATTCATAATTCCAAGTATGTGAAGCCTTCCTTCGCGTGCCTGCTGTAATGCTTTTTCCATTATCTCAAATGATATTCCCTGGATTTTGATATCCATTTGGAAAGCTGTTATTCCAGCTTCAGTTCCGGCAACCTTGAAATCCATATCACCAAGATGATCTTCATTTCCAAGAATATCGGAAAGGATAGCAAATCTCTCACCTTCCTTCACCAACCCCATAGCAATACCAGCAACGCCTTTGCTGATTCCGATTCCTGCATCCATCATTGCAAGAGAACCAGCGCACACGGTTGCCATTGAAGATGAGCCATTAGATTCAAGTATATCGGAAATAACGCGCACAGTGTATGGGAAAATTTCTTCACCCGGTAAGACCATTTTTAAAGCTCTTTCAGCAAGGTTGCCGTGTCCGATTTCTCTTCTTCCAACTCCGCTCATTCTTCCAACTTCGCCAACGCTGAATGGTGGAAAATTATAGTGAAGCATAAATCTTTTTGTGTACTCTTCCCGCAGACCATCAATAATCTGCTCATCGTTTTTAGTGCCTAGAGTTACAGTAGTTAAGCTTTGTGTTTCTCCTCTTGTGAATAAAGCTGATCCGTGGGTTCTTGGCAAAACTCCCAACTCAATAGTAATAGGCCTGACCTGAGTTGTGTTTCTTCCATCAAGGCGAATGCCTTCAGTAAGAATTCTTTCCCGCATCAATTCTTTCTCTAGATCGTGAAGTATCGAAGCAATAACTTTTTCCTGCTCAGGAAATCTTTCTGCAAGTGCTGATATAACTTCTTCCTGGAGCTGCTTATTTTTTGCTGCTCTTTCTTCTTTGGCAAGAACTGAGTGAACAATATCTTTAAATTTCTCGCCTGCGAGTTCAAGTACTTCTTTTTTCAACTCTGCATCAAATGCTTTTGTTTTGATCTCCCACTTATGCTTACCAGCTTCACTTCTGAGATCATTCTGAAGATCAACAAGCTTTTTAATTTCAGCTTGTGCAAATCTGAGTGCATTAAGAAGATCATCTTCGCTTAATTCTTTCGACTCGCCTTCTACCATAATAATTGAATCGCAGGTTCCGGCAACAACTAATTCAAGATCACTTTGTTCGATTTCTGAATGAGTTGGATTTACAATTAACTGCCCATTTATTCTTCCAACACGAACTTCAGCTATTGGTCCGTCAAATGGAATATCAGATATTGCTAATGCAGCCGAAGCCCCTATTGCACTCAGAACATCCGCATCATTCTGACCGTCATACGAAAGGACGAATGCTATGATCTGTGTTTCGTTCATAAAATTTTCAGGGAACAAAGGTCTGATTGGCCGGTCAATCAATCTAGAGGTGAGAATCTCTTTTTCTGTGGGTCTGCCTTCACGTTTAATAAATCCGCCGGGAAATTTTCCAGCAGCCGATGTCTTCTCCCTGTACTCAACCTGCAATGGGAAAAAATCCTGATCTGCTTTTACTTCTGTTGATGCAACCGCAGTAACAAGAACCATTGTATCGCCGTAGCGAACCATAACAGAACCGTTAGCCTGTCTTGCGTATCTTCCTGTTTCAATCGAAAAT
>DATIJX010000029.1:0-14702 GCA_035478175.1 Ignavibacteriaceae bacterium | reverse complement strand
CGCTTGCATTGTTGCATGGATGCATGATTGCATGAGAATTATTTTAAGATACTGCAAAAATTAAGGGATTGTTGGAGTTAAAACCAAAGAATTTGAGGAATGATTTTGATGAGTGGGATTAAACAATGATTATTAGCAATTTTTATAAGCAGACCAAGTTTTACTGCAGTATTAATTCAAATTTTAGGAGGCGAATAATTACCCATAAAACTTTTAAGAAATAATTCTCGCTGGTTATCGTCTTTTTCAAACTCAAATAAATATGTTTTGTCTCGTAAAATTCTTTGCCAAATATTTCTTACTAAAAAAGCTACTCTTGATAAATTCTTCAAATTACTTTTAATTTTTCTTCTTTTGTAAGTACCATGTATTATTTCAGATCGAAGATTATATAGATAGTAAAACTCTCTATACAATTTATCTCTAACCGAATTATTGTCACTTATAAAGCAGGCATATGAGCATGCAAGACGTTTAGTTATTCCCCGATTACGACTATAAGCTAAAATAGCTTCTAAAGCAGTTGTATACATTATAAATGACACTTTCCAGCTATAAGTGGTACAAGCTCTGTAAGTACTATCCAAAGCTAATAATAACCTTTTATTAGTTCGGAATATTTTCTTATATGATCGGAAATATTTCTTTATTGTATCTAAATCTTTTAAATCATATTGAGTTTTTCTAATATCAATATTATTATATACAAATCGGTCAAATATTATAGTAACACCATCATCCTTTTTTAATTTATATTTCATCTCTATCTCCGTTGGGGATAATGTCCATACTGAAAGCAAAAATATATTATAAATCTGCGATGATTTTATATACTTAGGTGCTTTTTCATTAATTATCAACCAGCAAGGCGAAATACTTATTGTTGATTTATCCCATTCTGATAGAAAGCTGTTCTGGTTAACTTGTAAGTCACTTGTGTGCTTTGATGTATAAATTAAATAATTGCTGAATTCGTAGTAATCGAGTATTGTGAAAAAATTATATATTGGTGAAAAATATATTTTTTTCCTCTGGCTAGTCATTTCTGTATCTTGAACACTTAATAATCATCACTTTTATTGTAAACGTTCAGATCAATTACAATATTCTCTAATTATTTCATAAGCGTTATAATCTCCTAATTCACCTGCTTTACTCCAATCAAGACATGCACCTATTACATCATCCAAGAAATATTTAGCAATACCACGATTGATGTAAGTATCAGCATCATTTGGGTTTATTTCAATGGCTTTGCTGTAATCCTTTATTGCACCCATATAATCCCCCAATTTTCTTTTAGCAATTCCACGATTTGTATATGCTTTAGAATAAGATGGATTTATTTCAATCGCTCTATTATAATCTTGGATTGCACTCTCATAGTCCTCCAAATTTTTTTTAGAAATACCACGGTCGTTATAAGCATCAGCAATGTCAGGATTAATTTCAATTACTTTGTCAAAATCTTTTAATGCACTAATGTACTCTCCCTTTTGGTTTTTTGTTAAACCTCTATTATAGTAAGCATTGATATCGTTAGGATTAAGATCAATTACTTTATCGAAATCTCTTATCGCATCATCATAGTACCCTAGTTTAGCTTTTGATGCTCCACGATTATTGTAAGCTCGGTAATCGTTAGGATATAATTCAAGAAATTCAGAATAATATTCAATTGCTTCTATAAAATTTCTATTATTAGCAGCAACCAATCCTCTATGATATAATTCAAAATCTTGAAATGATTCATCTTTTCCGTAAGAACTTATATTTACATTAAGTACTTCATCAATCGGTATAGCAAAATTCAAATTTTGTCCTTCTTCAATAGTTGATGTACTAATACCAATCAACTCGCCTTTGTCATTTACAACTGCACCACCACTGCTCCCTGGTGATATACTTGCAGTTATTTGTATATAGTTTTTATTTATTTCAGCATAACTTCTTAATCCGCTAATGATACCTTCAGAAAGAGTGTTTTCAAAACCCAATGGGCTGCCAATTGCATAAACACGCTGTCCAACTTTAAGTTTTGTAGCATCCCCTAACTTTACACTGGGAAACTTTTTCTCTTCAATTTTTAGTATTAAAATATCCTTTTCAACATCAATCCCTATAATATCAACGTAAGGTATTATCTCATCTCCGTGCATTATTTCAAGTCGCTCGTTTCCCGATAGTACGTGGTAATTAGTTACAACATAACCTTTATCATTAAGAACAACACCGCTTCCTTGTGCTGCAAGTTCATCAGCATAATCATAAGCAAGAATTACTACAACAGCATCTTTTACTTTTTCGTAAATCTGTTCTGCTGATAATGTTTGGCTGTAAAGGTTTATTGTATTTGAATAAGATAGGAGTAAGATGAGAATCAGTTTTATGTAAGAAATAGAATAGAAATTCTTATAGATTATTTTTTGATTTGGTTCTTGTTCCATGATTCGTTTCGCAAAAATTATATTACATTATTAAATGTATATAACTCTATATCATTTACTTTTTCAAAATCTTTTTCATTAAAAGTTGCTATGGTCTGGATTTTATGGGACAAAGCGATACTTATTATTTCATAATCGTGAATGTGTAAGCCAACGGGCTGGTATTGCTCTAATAATTTTATAAATATTTTAAAAGAATTTTCATCAGGATATATAACCGTTAAAGCATCCCTAAAATCCTCAACAACAAGTATCGCATCTTTTAATGACAGTGGATTTTTGGGAATTCTTGTTATTACAGAGAGAAATTCAGATAAGTTTTTAGAGGTAGTGTAAAGTTCAAGTTGTTGGGTAAAAATCTTATTGGCTTGCTTAAAATATTTTGAACCTTCATCAATGGAATAAATAAGAAGATTCGTATCCAGTAATAATTTACTCATAAGCTTTTGCTCTAATATTCACATCATCTAGCTGCCCTTTGAGATTAAATGTATGAATACGATTCTTTTTTATCTTTTTAACTCCAAGGGTGCTGATATATTGAAAGACTTTTTCTATCAAATCATTTGGCATTTTATCAACTTCATTTTTTATCTTTTCCTTTATTGTCATTTTAACCTCTGAAGAATTAGGTAGAGTATTTTCTTTTTTGTATTCAGATACTGTCTCTTTAGCAAGGTCAGTTAATATGTCCTCAGATTCAGAAAAACTTTTTTCCCAATTTCTTTCACTCTCAAGTTCTTCTAGGAGCCATTTTGCAATTACATTTTGATCAGACTCCGGAAGCTTGGATGCTTTTTCGAATGCTTTTTCTAACAACTTAGTCATTTAAACCTCTTACTAATTATTCACTTGTAAAATATAAACTTATGGCTCATTTAATTCAATTATTTTTTAGGTCTGCGAGGGTTATTTCTTAAAAAGAATTTAAAAATATTTGAAAGGTAACAAATGAAAGGATAACAGATTCCGGATCAATCCCGATAAATCGGGATCGTCCGGAATGACATAAAAGGGGATTACTTAATTATCTTCTTCTCTCGCAGCACAGTTTCAATTGTATTCTGCCCGATTTCCTGCAGCTCATAATTAACACGGGTAAAAGGTTTATTCATTTTAATATATCTGCTCAAGTCAATCGGTGTTCCAATTACAACAGAATCACAATCGGTTTTGTTAATTGTTACTTCAAGATCTTTCATCTGTGCTTTGCCATAACCCATTGCAGGCAGCAGAACTCCGATGTCCGGATACTTTTTAAACGTATCTGAAATTGTTTTAACTGTATATGGTCTTGGATCAACAATCTCCTTTGCACCGAACTTTTGTGCTGCAATTGTTCCCGCACCATATTGCATACCACCGTGAGTTAATGTTGGACCATCTTCTACAACGAGCACTCGCTTTCCTCGGATAACTTTAGGATTATCTACTGTAATTGGGGAAGCAGCTTCGATAATTATTGCATCCGGATTTAACATTTTCGTGTTCGCAATTACTTCTAATATGTCATCGTTGTCTGCTGAGTCAATTTTATTGATCACTGCTGCGTCTGCCATTCTTAATGATGTATTGCCCGGATAATAATAAAGTTCGTGTCCCGGTCTGTGCGGATCAACAACTGTGAAAGTCACATCAGCTTTGTAGAAAGAGAAATCATTATTTCCGCCATCCCATAAAATTACATCGGCTTCTTTTTCAGCTTCTCTTAAAATTGCTTCATAATCAACTCCTGCATAAATAACACCGCCTCGTGCTACGTGCGGTTCATACTCTTCAATCTCTTCAATTGTGCAATTATGTTTTTTCAAATCTGCATAAGTTGCAAATCTTTGAACTTTTTGTTTGGCCAGATCACCATAAGGCATCGGGTGTCTGATTGCAACAACTTTTTTTCCTGCTTCAGTTAAAACTTTTACAATTTTTCTGGAAGTCTGGGATTTACCTGCACCAGTTCTCACTGCTAAAACAGCAACGACTGGTTTTTTGCTTTTTACCTGTGTTTCCGCTGCACCCAAAAGTCTGAATGAAATTCCTGCTGCATTTACAACTGATGCTTTTGCCATCACATAATCAAATGGAACATCTGAGTATGAAAACACAACTTCATCAACTTTTAAATCTTTAATTAATTTTTCAAGATATTTTTCTTCATAAATCTTTATTCCTTTAGGGTAGAGTTTCCCGGAAAGTTGTTTTGGATAAGTTCGTCCTTCAATATTCGGGATTTGAGTTGCTGTGAATGCAACAACGTTATATGACCTATTGTTTCTGTAGAACACATTAAAGTTATGAAAGTCGCGACCAGCCGCACCCATAATCAGTACATTTTTGCGAGCCATAAAGAATCTCCTTTGGTTTTTTGCTTGGATTAAATTTTATAAAATCTGTATCAAATTTAAGGCTTTTTGGCGAGAAAACCCGCTTTTTGGAGTAGTCAGAGGTTAACATTTTGAAATCAGAATTTCGAAATGTAATCTTCTTGCGAATTTAGAACTTAAAAGCATTTTAGCTTCAGAAATCTGGTATCTGGTATCCAGCTTCAAGCATCTAGTATCGAGAATCCAGCATCCAGTCTAATGAAAATTCAATATCTTTGTAATAATAATTTTGATTCATCAAGAGAGGAATAAAATGAAAAAGTTAAGTTTAATCCCAATTCTATTTTTACTTCTTATCAAATCTGTATCAGCTCAGGATATCGAAACATTCAATAAATATTTTGTTGATGAAACGATGCGAATAGATTACTACCACGTCGGTGATGCTACTGATGAGTTCATTACACTTGATCAGATTTATAAATACGGAATCTGGGCAGGAAGCAGAGTTCATCTCATTGATGAAATGAATCTTGGAAGATATTGTGTGAAAATTTATGATGCTGCTTCCAATGAGCTTATTTACTCAAAAGGTTTCGACAGTTACTTCGGTGAATACAAAACCAGCAGCGAAGGTATTGATGGTGTTAAGAAAACTTTTCACGAAACAGCGATAATTCCTTATCCAAAGAACAAAATTATCTTTGTGATGGAAAGACGAGATGATAAGCAAAACCTTTTTGAATTTTTCAGTAGGGAAATTGATCCTCAAGATATTATGATTATCAGGGATGAAATAAAAGATAAGATGGTGAAAGTCTATAATGCCGATTCAAATGGAGATCCTCACAACAGAGTTGATGTCGTAATCCTTGGTGAAGGTTACACAATAGATGAAAAAAATAAATTCGAAAAAGATTTGAAATATTTTACAGATGTTTTCTTTGGCTTAGAGCCTTATAAATCAAATCAGGATAAATTCAATATTCACGGAGTTTACAAACCTTCCGAGGATAGCGGCATTGATGAACCGCCTGCAGACCAATATAAAAATACAGTACTGAATTGTACATTTAATTCAATGGGTTCGGAGAGATACATTTTAACTGAAGATAATAAAGCAGTAAGAGATTTAGCTGCTCATGTTCCCTATGATGCAATTTATATAATGATAAATCACGCACGTTATGGAGGCGGCGGTATTTATAATTTCTTCTGCACGTTTACGACAGAGAACCAATTCAGAGATTATCTCTTCTTTCATGAGTTTGGTCATTCTTTCGCTGGACTTGCTGATGAGTACTACACTTCAGATGTTCAATACACAGATTTTTATCCGGCGGGACTTGAACCACTTGAGCCAAATATAACAGCACTTTCTGATCCCCAAAATATTAAGTGGAATGAATTTGAAACTCCGGGTATTGAAATTCCTTCTAAATGGGATAAAGCAAAATACGATTCAATGGATTATAAATGGCAGGCTGAAAGAAGAGAGATGAACAAAAAAACTGCTCAGCTAAAAAGAGAACGCCAGTCTCCTGAAATAATTAAAGCGGCAGAAGATGCATATGCTAAAAAAGATAAAGAACATTCGGATCTGGTTGATTCGTATCTCAGGAAAAATGCAAACTATGGAAAGGTTGGTGCATTTGAAGGTGCAGGTTATGTCGCGAACGGAATGTATCGCCCGATGCTCGATTGCATAATGTTCTCAAAAGGTGAGCGACCGTTCTGCAAAGTTTGTGAAGCGCACATTTTGAAAGTGATTGAGCAGTACACGGAGTGAGAAACTCAGAGTATGAGTAAGAGAAAGATTTAATCAACGTCTTACTCTTGCTCATAATCTTACTCTATCTTATCAGAACCATCTTCCTTGTTTGAATGAACGAACCAGCCTTTCCGTCTTTGCTTAGCAAAGCCGAGACAAGTAGTTGATAAAAATAAACTCCACTCGTCAATCCTTTTGCGTCAAATTCGATTGTGTAGTCACCTGCAGGTTTTTCTTCATTAACAAGAACAGCAACTTCATTTCCCAAAACATCGTAAACTTTTAACGTTACAATTTGTAGAGACGAGGCATGCCTCGTCTCTACGTTTGGGATAGCGAATTTAATTTTTGTAGTTGGATTAAATGGATTAGGGTAGTTTTGAAAAAGAACATAATTCGATGGTATCTTAATAGTCTCTGTTATAAAGACAGGAGTATCAACTTCATCGGCACCTTTATATGGTGAAATTGGATGTCGTAATTCACCATCTATATCATTAGTTATTTCGCTTATCGGGATTCCGATTAACAAACTATCTCCAATAGAACTGCCAGTTAAGTGCAAATCGGTATCAGAAACAAAATTTACATCCGTACTCACTGAGTTCGGATCTCGGTTACTCAATGTTTTCCATTCCTCGATATTTGAAGCATAAGTGTTTATCCACTTCCCGATATAATTATTTGAAGGTGCTACATAGTAATTATTGAAGTCATAATCTGCTGAATAATAAGGATCATTAGAATCAATAGCCAAATGTATACCATTACCTGATGTGTTCACTCTTTTATTTACAAGAATGTTGTTTAGTAAATACCATGGTGGATAGAGAGGAGGATTTTCAGTTAAAGTATAATCCCTTTTAATGCAACTACTACCATTAGAATTTTCACAATTTCCAAAAATATTGATCGAATTATAGTAGAAATAATAACCTCTAAATAATTCTCCTTTCAAATAAATTCCATAAACAGTTGAAAATTCATTACCAGAAAGAGAAATAAAATTATTGTCTACAACTCCACCCCAAGCTCGAGGAATCTTTATTCCGTATACCTCGTTTGAATTTAATTCACTGGTAACCAAATCATATATTTTACACCTACTTATTTTTACATACCTAGCGTAACAATTTATCCCTGATAATGTATTACTTGATACTTCAAATTCATTGTGTACAATATTTCCGATTAACGACGAATTATCAGCAATGTGAATTTCTATTCCGGCTTTTTTGAAATTTTTAATTTCACAATTTATTACAGTATGATGAGAACCACCACCACCACTTTGGAAATTATTAAAAATTTTTATCCCAAACGAAGGTAAGTTATTATCATAATTTGCAATTAGACAATTTGCTAAAGTGTTATTGGTGTTATTGTAAGGTTTAAATGAAACTACACCATCTGTTGAACTTGTATCGCTGCCAAGAATGTTACAATACTTAATTGAATTAAACTGAGAGCCTTCAAGAAAAAGAATTGTACTGGAACTTAGAGATGTATTTATAAGCGATATTTCCTTCTCTTCACCAATTCCACCCGGTCTTCCATCAACGGTTACAAAAGTTGAATTATGAAAAACCAAAATGGTAGTATCACTGATAAGACTTATATCATATGCATCGACAGCTGGACAAATAGTAATTATATTATTCTGTGAACTTCCATCTATAAAAGGAACGTCTATAGGAAAAATTTCATTTGTAGCATCGTATGTACTTAATATTTCTAAAATGATTGGTGAAGCAATCGATTGATTAACTAAAGCTTGAATCGCCTGTGTGATACTAGTGAAATCACCACCTAATCCAATTGTTAAATTTGTTGGAAGTGTATTTTCAATGATAACTAATATTGGATCTGTGAGTAAAGAATCTGGATATATTGGTGGTCCGGTCAAATCAATTTTATAACAATTCCCGTCAACCAAGTTGCCAGCAGTTGCATCAACGGATATATCAAAAGTTAACCAGTAATAATTAGGTGCATTATTAATCAGATAGGTATATGACATATTATTTATTTCAAACAAACCTGTTGGGTTTGCAATGGTTTCACCTATCTGATGACTGGTGTTAAAGTAAGGTGATGAACCTGTGGAGAATAATTTAGCATTTACAATATCATTTTGATTGGTGGTTCCGTAGGTGTTGAAATAAAATTTTAATACTTGTGGTGGAGTCAACACTCCTCCGTCATGACTTGGAATTATAATAGCAAGAATTTTCTGATTAGAATTTCCAACAACAACACTGTCTGGGACTTGGTATAATTTTGTTCCGTAATAGTGATACTGATTAGGTACAAAACTTAGAATGAGATTTTCAGGCAATAGAGAAAGATCGTAGTTATAATTGTTGGCAGTTGTAGTTGATACTGTAAAATCATAGGGAAAGGGCATCGGCGTAACGCTAATGAAATTTCCAATACCACCGATATGATTATTCATTCCAACTGAAAATAGAGATCCAGCCGAAGTTCCAGGTCCATACACAAAATCAATTGTTCCATCCAATTCCCAAATCTTTACTTGAAAACTTTTCCTTGATGGACTACCTTCGTACCAGGTTAAGTCTTTCCATTGAATAACAAATATTCTTGCAGGGTATTCTCCAACAGTTTCATATCTTATCTCACTTTGTGCATCTGCATACAAATCACTCCATAAAGGGCAAATCAAGGGTTTCTTTACCGTACTCTCAAGTTCATTAAATGCACCAGGACCAGTGTAGGTTTGTCCCATCTCTATCCAACCATTAACAGAAATTCTAGCGGTTGAATACGTAATCCCCATGTATTCA
This sequence comes from Ignavibacteriaceae bacterium, assembly GCA_035478175.1. Taxonomy (GTDB): domain Bacteria; phylum Bacteroidota; class Ignavibacteria; order Ignavibacteriales; family Ignavibacteriaceae; genus IGN2. The sequence goes on along the minus strand of DATIJX010000029.1, from coordinate 5,356 downwards.
AACGGAAATGGAAGATTTATGTTCTCAGCTCCATCGTTTCCTGTTGCAGTACTAATTGTGCCGTCAGTAATCTCAGAATAATTGCCATACGCAGTAGGAATAAACATATAACCTAAATAAGTAGCTTGTGGGTATGATTCTGAAGAGAATAAAAATATTATAACTATCGATAAATAATTTAAAGTTTTCACTTCTGACCCCCAGTTTTTTTTGCAAAAGAAATAAATATTCTCCTTAAAAGCAAGTGTTTGAAGATTTTTGTTTATTTTTCGCTCAGAATGAAAACAAAACTTGACATAGCAAAAAACTGGCTTCCTCGTTACACGGGAACAAAGATAGATGAATTCGGCGATTATATGCTGCTCACAAACTTCGATGATTATGTTGAGAAGTTTGCGGCTAAGTTTAAGACTGATATAAAAGGTCTCGGCAAACCGATGCAGACAGCTACAAACTCAGATGGTTTGTCGATCATAAATTTTGGAATTGGTTCAGCAAATGCTGCAACAATAATGGATCTGCTTTCTTCACGAGCACCTAAAGGAGTTTTGTTCCTTGGTAAGTGCGGCGGATTGAAAAAGTCGACAGAGCTTGGACACTTTATTCTTCCCACAGCAGCAATACGAGGTGAGGGAACAAGCAACGATTACAAACCACCTGAAGTTCCGGCTCTTCCTTCATTCAAGCTGCATAAATTTGTTTCTGATAAAATTGTTCAGCGAGGATTTGAATATAGAACAGGTGTCGTTTATACAACCAACAGAAGATTATGGGAATGGGATGATGAATTCAAAAATTATCTTCGCAAGCTCTCGACTATTGCAATCGATATGGAAACAGCAACTCTCTTCATTGTCGGATTAGTAAATGAAATTCCGCGTGGTGCTTTGCTTTTAGTTTCTGATGTTCCGATGCTTCCCGAGGGAATAAAGACTGAAAAATCTGATAGTGAAATAACTAAGAAATATTCAGATGTTCACCTTGAAATTGGTATCGAAGCAATGACAGAGATAGGTGAAAAGGGCGAGCACATCAAGCACTTTACCTTTTGAATTTTTAGTGCAGGTGTGAATTAGAACAGGTCGCTCCTAGGGAGCTTTCTTCAACACGCTTCTAAGATTATTACAAACAGGACACACCTACGGTGTTTCCCAGGTTGGTTTTTAGGCTTTATGTTATAAACAGGACACACCTACGGTGCTCCATCTTTTTGTCTGAAGTGTTAATTACAAACAGATCACACCTACGGTGTTAAAATATTGCATCAATTTGATTAGTTCATAAGGAACGATATGTTTGCATACATAAAAATCCAAGCAAAAATATGTCTGAGTTCCGAAGGAACGACCTGTTTATAACACAAATACAAATCAAAATCCAAGCTCCATAGGAGCGGCCTGATATTAAGTTTAAATCCTTTTTCGAAATCCTTCTCCCAGAACCTCATGAACATTATTTACTGTTACGAAAGCATTCGGGTCAATTTGCTTGATGGCATTTGTAAGTTTTCCAAGTTCTCGAAGTGCAACGACAGTAAAAATAATTTCTCTGTCAACATTTCTATACAAGCCTCGTGCTTTAACCGCCGTAGCTCCGCGGCTGAAATCCTTCATAATTACTTCTGCGATTTCGTCGTTCTTATCTGAAATGATGAATGCAGCACGGGCATAATCAAAACCATCTATTATTGCATCAACGAGTCTTCCTGAAACAAAGAGCAGGAACAGTGCATAAAGCGTCAAGGTCATTGTGCTTCTATCACCAGCAAGGTCTTTAAACTCTATTATGAATCCTGCAAGTACGATTACAAAGAAATCAATTATCATTATTGCCATTCCGGGTTTGATGCTAAATCTCTTCTGCATTATTGCAGCTACAATATCACTCCCTGCAGTTGATCCTCTGAATTTGAAAACAATACCTAATCCAATTCCAAGCAGAGCAGCACCAAGGAGAATAAGAAACAGAAAGTCATCCTGACGAAGTTTTAAAATTGTTTCTGTGTTTTGAAGCTGAATGAAACTAAAACCTGGCAACTCACCTCTGAAAAAATCAATAAAAAATGAGTTCGAAGTAAATCCTACAAAGGTTCTTGCACCAAACTGAGTTCCCAATTCTTTCACACCCCAGATGAACAGCGGTATATTTAAAAGCCAAATGGTAACACCGATCGGGAATGCGCCACCTGTTAAATAATAGACTGCCATGGAAAGACCACTCACTCCTCCGGGGACAACTTTTGCATCAACCAAAAAAACACCGATGCCGATTGCCATAATTGCAGCGCCAATTATTATAAAGATATAATCCCTTACAGCTTTTTTATCGAATTTAATCTTCTTTGAATTCACTACTGACATTTGTTTTCCTTCCAAATAATATTTTTATTGAAAGTAAATATCAGTAATAAAAAACAAAACTCTCTCAAGGTTTACAGCCCAAAATTAAAAACCGTTAAAACGGTTATTAGAATGGAGGTTTTGGGTATCATTAGCCCACGGATTAATCCGTGGGTTAATAAGAAAAAAATTAAGAATCACAACCGTTTCAACGGTTTACAAAAAAAACAGTCATCTTGAGTTAGTTATAATTGAAGGTAAAAGAAATTAAAAAAAGATGTGACGTCGATTACTTAAAAGTAAAATCCAAACCAGGTGCCTTCAGACGAAAAGCGGATGACCGGTAGTGGCAATCGAAGGAAATTAACTTCGCTGACAATGAATTTTGTTAAACCTAAATCTCCCCATATTGGTAATTTTCTTAAATCAACATCAAGTCCGATGAAGTATTCTTTATAACCTCCGAATGGAGCCCAGCTAATATCTTTTGCACTAACACCAAATGCTAATCCGAGAGGAGCAAGCCATTCGGGATAAGTTTTTTTCCAGCTTTCAGGAAAATAATGGTGAGGATTTACAGTTAACCAGAAAGTCATTCCTTCATAGTCTTCAATTAAAGCTTTAGGATCTTTAGTATATCTCATCTCTTTCCACGCTTCTGATTTGTGCCAGCTGAACTTGGGATGAATTCCACCAAGAGCATCATAGTTGAACTGTTGCAAAACATAAAATGCTGAACCGGCAGTATTAGCAAGCATATCACCCCAGCTAAAACCCCACTCAGCCATGAATGCATCGGAAATTTCTATTTCAAGCATCCATATCCATCCTGTCAGAGCTCCATACCAAACTGAATTATCACCTGAAATACCAGACCATCTGTATATCTTTCCGGAAAGATCGCTGGTGAAATATGCATCCATAAAATGACCAAACTTGTCCATCTGCTGGTATTTTTTCCAGTCGTAGGTAAAATCCATAGCATGGAAAGAAGTAGTTTCTTCAGTGTACCATACCTGGCGCTGATACATATAAGCAACAAGGTTTACAGTTGCCATAACTCCAATCATTGAACTCAATCTTAAATAGTCAACGTCAGAATATTTTTTCCAGCTTGTTCCATCAGGCAACAGTCTTTCACTGTTTACAAATATTGGCTGACTTGCCATACCGGGTTTAGGTTTTCTTGGTGGATTTGCTAATTGATCAGATAATGAGATCGGGATATTGTCAGAGATATTAATGCTGGAAGCTGTAGAATAGTTGAATAAGTTTTGTATTGTATAAGTTGAATCTTGTGCGAAGATAGAAGAAGGGATTATCAACAAATTAATCAGTAATATTTTTTTGAGAAGATGCACAATGTTGAATATTTATTTCTTACAACTTATTTCAATTAGGGTTGAAATGCAACATTTATTCCAGATAAAGGTGCTTTAATATCAAGTGCTTACTAACAGAATTGTTATTAATAAGGATACTTTTGACCGAAAAAGATGGTAAATTTGTTAAAAGATTTTTCACTTTGTTGAAATATTATACCGGATTACCGATGAAATTTTTTATACCAATCTTACTGCTCCTTCTTTACTTCCCGGCATTAGCTCAAGATCATTCTGACTTTGTCTCCGGACCTTTTGAAACAGTTCAACAGGTTACCGAAGAGTGCTTGATGTGTCATGATGATTCCGGCGAAGAAGTATTGAAATCAAATCACTGGAACTGGTTTACAAGTAACTTACTTACTTTGGTTGCGCCATACTTAGTTAATGGTAAACATATTCAAATTAATAATTTTTGTTTTGCTGTTGATGATGCTTCAAATCAATGCACTCAATGTCATCTGCCATTCGATGGAAAAGATGCTTCTTTCGAATTTAATTCCGCTGAAAATATTGATTGTCTTGTCTGTCATGATCAAACAGGAACTTATAAACGATCTCCATTCGGAACTGGGTTACCGGATGCAGAAATAGATTTACTTGCAATAGCGCAAAGTGTTGGAAAACCAACAGACAAAAATTGCGGCTCGTGCCATTTTGGCGGCAGTGGTGGAGTATTGATGAGAAGCGTAGCAATGGATAGAAGCCTTAACAATCCAGAAGAAGAAATTGATTTCCATATTGGCAGCTTAGGTTTTGGCTGTGGTGATTGTCATAGCATAAAAGGACATAATATTGGTGGTGGCAGTAAAGCATCCTGCGAAGATTGTCACGATTCAGAACCTCACAAAAAAGAATTACTAAATACACATTCAGCAGCAATTTCCTGCCAGACTTGCCACATACCAAATTATGCAAGAACAGAACCAGCAATTACTCATTGGGATTGGTCGAAAGCCGGTCAGGATAAAGAAACAACAATAAATGAATTTGGAGAAGTAAATTACTTTAAGACTTTTGGCGAGTTAGTCTGGGCAAAAAATATCAAACCGGAATATTACTGGGATAACGGCTCAACTGTTTTTTATGAACCAAACAATAAACCCGAAAAAGGAAAATCAATTGGTATAAATAAACCTGCAGGAAAAATTTCTGATCCCAAATCAAAAATCTCACCGTATAAAATTGTAAAATCAAAACAACCGTACGACCCCACAAATAATCTTCTCATCATACCAAGAATATATGGCGAAGATGGTTATTCTGAAAATTTTGATTGGGTAAAAGCATCTGAGCAGGGAATGCAGACTATCAATCTGGAATTTTCTGGTATTGTTGATTTTATTGAAACCAAAATGTACTGGCCAATAAACCATATGGTGATGAGCTCAGATAATTCTCTAAAATGTACATCGTGTCATGGTAAAGGCGGCGAAGGAATATTAAATTGGAAAGAACTTGGCTATCCGGATGATCCAATTAAAAAAGGCGGTAGAGTTAAAAACAAATTAGTGAAAGAATAAATCAGATCTGAGTCTACCAGACTCAAAGAAAAATTAAATTTAAACTAAATTTCAGCAGGAACTAAAATGAAAAAATCTCTTTACTTTTCTCTTTGTATTTTTTTCTTGACTT
>DATIJX010000028.1:0-2809 GCA_035478175.1 Ignavibacteriaceae bacterium | reverse complement strand
CCATTTGATTCTAAGATAGATTTTAGAATATTCATTTCAAGAGGACTATCTTCAAAACCATAGGCTATAAAGCATGATCGAGTTGAAGAAAAAACATAGTCACAGCGAGGAAGACCAATTATACAAATTTCATTTTTTCTAATTCTATTATCCATAGTTATTACCAGTCAATTATTTAAATAGATTATTGAAAATAGTTTTCTCTGTTCCCTCTAGAAGAAAAATCAATTTCGAAAAACTCTCCCATAATTACACAATAAACTTAGACCTGTTCGGGTAAGGAATCAAGGAAAGGAAAGATTAAAATCAAAAAGGGCATCGTTGTGATGCCCTTAATACCTAAGCAGTTACACCTTTCCGGATTTTTGATGTATCAATGACAATGTCCTCGCTGGTTGTCTCGATACTTTCCTCTCCTTGCTCGGAACACTCGACAACCTTAGATGCTCTGAAGGTGGTTGAGTAGTCCCGCTAAAGTGAGACGTATCGAAACCACCGTTACTATAATTTCCTCTTATTAAATATTTTCTTTGCCAGTTTGGGTAATAACTCCGGTTTACCTTCTATAAGCGCCAACTTTTTCCTTCTGCTCCAACCCTGAATTTGCTTCTCACGGTAAAAAGCTTCATCAATCCTGGAGTATTCTTCTTAATAAACTAATTCAACTGGTAGTCTGCTTTTCGTATAATTTGCACCAATACCATTGTTGTGTTCCCGAAGTCTTTTTTCTAAATCTTTAGTGCTGCCAGTATAAAAGCTTCCATCAGCACATTCAAGTATGTAAGTGAATCCTTTACTCATCTGTTCCCATCTTATTAAGCTTGTCCAATATCTTCAACGCTTCCTTTTCAAATTTCGAGAACGCAAACCACTTTTTACCAATATCTTTCAGCGAGGCTCCGAAGTGATAAACATCTTCATCGTCAATTATCATAAATCTGTCGTGCGATTGTTTAAATTCCTTCACTTCAATCTTGGGATACTGAGCATTGAACTTTTTCAGGTCTGTTATTAAAACTTTCGATAGATTTGCTGTATAAATGGTAACGGTAACATCCTTTTTTCTTTTAGTAAACAATGTCAGCACCGAATCATCAACATAATTATCAATCAGGAGAATAGATTTCTCTGCTTTTCGTATCAGGTCAGAAACAAATTTGTGAGCATCGAAAATTTGTCCGTCAAAGAATATTCCTTGTTTTGGATCGAGTTTATCTTTTTGCAAAGCATCAAATACCTTTTCAAATTTTTCATCGGTTTCCATTTCGTGCTTTAGCTGTCTTTTTTCTACCGTATCAATTCTCTGAAAAAGTTGTGCATTGTTAATAATAAACTTCCTCATTGCTACAAAAGCGCGCATAATATTTATATTTGTTTCAATCGCCCGTTCACTTTTTAAAACACTTGACAGATTTGCTACACCCTGCTCAGTAAATACATAAGGTAAATATCCTCCAAGATGCTTTTTTGAAGGTATCGCATTCTGCGATACCATGAAATCAACCTCATCCTTAGTAAGCTGAAACATAAAATCAATTGGAAATCGTTTATGATTTCTTTTAACCTGTTCTCTTAATCTGATTGCTTTCACCTGGTACAATTTCGCTAAATCTCTATCCAGCATTACTTGAACGTCACGGATAGTATATATTTTTTGCTGGATAGCTTTAGAATCGTAAAGTATTAAACTGTCTTTAGATTTTTTCATTATTATTTTTTCCATCAGACAACGTTCTTAAATATTCTATGAGTTTATTATCGCTTTGAATTTCAAAGAAGATGTTAATAATTACTCAAGCAACTTAAACTTGACAGTATTTATATTCAAGAAAATCATCTTTTTAAAACAAAAGATCCTGAAATAAATTCAGGATAATCTAAAGGGCATCGTGGTGATGCCCTTAAAATGTGGAGTTTTATAGTTGTCTTGCCTTTGTCTCAGCCTTTGCCTCTGTACTACCCTTACTTCAAATCGAAGCGGTCAAGGTTCATAACTTTGTTCCAGGCTGCAACAAAATCCTTAACGAATTTTTGTTTTGCATCATCCTGTGCATAAACCTCGGCAAGTGCGCGAAGCTGTGAGTTTGATCCAAAGATTAAATCCACTCGTGTTCCTGTCCATTTTACTTTACCATTTCTACGATCACGCCCTTCAAAGACATCACCTTTATCTGAAGTTGGTTTCCACTTGGTTCCCATATCCAAAAGATTTACAAAGAAGTCGTTTGTCAGCTTACCAACCTGGTTTGTAAACACACCGTGTTTCGAATTGCCAAAGTTTGCACCAAGCACACGCATCCCACCGACAAGCACTGTCATCTCAGGTGCGCTTAAGGTAAGAAGCTGTGCTTTGTCAACAAGCATTTCTTCTGCTGACATTGTGTAAGCTTTCTTAGCATAATTACGGAAACCATCAGCTTCTGGTTCCAGCACAGTAAAAGATTCTACATCAGTCTGAGCTTGTGAGGCGTCCATACGTCCAGGAGTAAATGGCACTTCAATTTTGTGTCCGGCATCTTTTGCCGCAGCTTCAACTGCAGCACATCCACCAAGCACTAACAGATCAGCCAGAGAAACTTTCTTGTCATCTTTCTGTTTACTGTTAAATTCTTTCTGAATGCTTTTGAGTACTTTAAGTACCTTTTCTAATTGTGAAGGTTGATTTACTTCCCAATTCATTTGCGGTTCTAATCGAATGCGGGCACCGTTTGCACCTCCGCGCATATCCGAACCACGGAAAGTAGATGCAGAAGCCCAGGCAGTGTAAACCAATTCTGCAATTGATAATCCTGAATCTAAAATTTTCTTT
>DATIJX010000027.1:0-2368 GCA_035478175.1 Ignavibacteriaceae bacterium | reverse complement strand
AGAGCTTGCTTCTCATCTCTGTTCATCTTCTTCGAATAATTTTTCATATCTGAAAACATTACAGCAAGTAAGTGCCGCTGCAAATCATTGTTGATATCAGATTCAACATTGTTCCGATCTTCTACTTCCAGACGTCGTAAGTTAGTTCTGATTCTTGCAAGAAGCTCACGAGTATCAAATGGCTTGGTAACATAATCGTCTGCACCAACTTCGAGTCCTACGACCTTGTCAATTTTTTCTCCTCTTGAAGTCAGGATAATAATTGGATTGTGATAACCCTGTTCTCTCAGCATCCTGCAAACCTGAATGCCATCCATTGAAGGCAGATTAATATCAAGTAAAATAAGATCAGGTTTTTCTTTCAGAGCCAAATTGTAACCGACTTTTCCATCGTCGGCTTTAATAACATCAAAACTCTGTTCAAGAAGGTAATCTTCCAGACCGAGCAATATTGCCGGATCATCTTCAACCAATAATATTTTTTTATTCATCTGTTAATGAAAACCAAAGTGTGAATTTACTTCCCTTCCCGATTTCACTTTCCACTTCAACTTTTCCCTGATGTGCATCCATAATATGTTTTACGATGGCAAGTCCCAATCCTGTGCCTTCAATCTTTTTTACTTCAACAGCTTTCACTCTCTTGAAAGGTTCAAAAATATTTTTTAAATCTTCATCAGAAATTCCCCTGCCGTGGTCCTCTACCTCAATGAGTGCATTACCATTTACTTTTCTAACAGATAAAAATGTTTTACTTTCAGCAGAAGAATATTTGATTGCATTGGTAAGTAAATTCGTAATTGCCCTTTCCACTGCATCTTCGTCAGCATTAATAATAATATCATCAGATAAAGTTGAAACTTCAATGGTTTGTTTGCTTATCATAAATTGATATTTCATCGATTCAACGGCTTTGTTAATAACCTGACTAAGATTGATTGGTTTTTGAACGTAAGATTTCATCCCTTTTTCAATTCGCGCATAGTCCAGAATATTGTCAATCAGTCTTCTAAGCTTATCACTTTCACCATCGATAACATTCAGAAAAAAATCTGCTTTATCAGAATCAAAATGCTTTTTATCCTGTAGCTTTTCAGTAAACAATTTAATTGATGTTAAAGGAGTTTTAAGCTCGTGAGTAATTGTATGCATAAAAAAAGACTTTAACTCGTTCAGTTCTTCCAGGCGTTTAGCTTCGATATGTTCGAGTATTAACTCCTCCTGTAATTTTATCCTGTCAATGGCAAGTGCAGCAGCAATAACCACGGAGTTCAGCAAGTCAATATCATCTTTCAGAAATCTCACTCCTGACTTTTTTGCACCCAATACCAGGAATCCATGAATTATTCCAGTTGGTGACTTAACAGGAAAAACTAGTACCATTCCCCATCTTTTAAAAACCTTTACATCTGCAGATTCTATTTTCAAACCTGGTTCAATTTTATCATCAACAGCAACAGGAATGGACATATCGGTTTTAAGATTTTCAGATTCGAAGCGGATACTTCTACCCTTTAATAATTCCCAGCCTTTACTTGCAATAATTCTAACTCTTCCTGTTTGATTGGATAGTTCAAAGAAACCAATCTTCTCAACAGGTATTAATTTATCAGTACGACTGACAATAAGCTCTGCAAGTGTCTGGATGTAGTAAATGTTTTTTATGTCGTCCAAAAATTTTCTTTGCTCTTCGCGGTAATCATATTCAACCCGGAAAAATTTTCTATCAACAAATTTCTGAATACCAGCCTTAACCGGTTGAAGTAATGCAACAACTGCAAGTGCTGTTAGCACTGAAGGAAATGCTGGATTGATATCACTAACAAAAAGAGTGATTGCGGAAGAGATTCCCACATAAGTAATAATTATAGCTGACAGAATTATTGTATAAACAACGCTTCTTCTAACTATAAGATTAATGTCCATCAAGTGATATTTGATTATAGCAATGCTGAATGTGAATGGGATAGCAGTTAGGAAGATCAGGATTAATGATTCGGGAATGAGTGTATGACCAATAAGGTAAATGGGTATAACCCAAAAAATTACAAAACTAAACGGACCTATAAAGAACCCCAGCAGCAGCCATTGAAGTCGTTTTCTTTCCTCAATTTCACCCGCTGATCTGTATGCATAAACGCAGATTGATATTGCAAGGATTATACAGATAATAATAAATATTCGGAAGAAGGAATCGAAGAAAGCAACATAAGACTGGAGACTCTTTTCACTTTCACCAATAGTTGCATCGATGAATAAATAAGTTAAAACCAAAGCACTTACTATAGCACTTATATAGAAGAGCCATAAAATGTATTTAATGCCTTTAACTTTTTTCTTGGAGAATGTAGCTGTGAAATGAATGAAC
>DATIJX010000026.1:0-12112 GCA_035478175.1 Ignavibacteriaceae bacterium | reverse complement strand
TGTATTCTCTTTGAAGAAACTGAATTTTCCATGAAAAGAAAGATAGTGCAGTGTAAAATTCATTCCGGCAAAAAACATAAAGAGAATAAATACATAGTGTACAAATGGTGATGTATAGTGAGCTATGCTCGCATTCTTAGTTGAAAATCCACCTGTTGCCATCGTCGTAAAAGAGTGGTTAATTGCATCAAATAAATTCATTCCGCCGACAATTAAAAGCAATGTTTGCGCTGCTGTAAGAATAACATAAATACCCCAAAGTCTTTTTGCCGTTTCTTTTACCCGAGGATGAATTTTGTCTTTTGTTACACCGGGAACCTCTGCGGCAAAGAGCTGCATTCCGCCGATTCCAAGCAACGGGAGTATGGCGAGTGATAGAACAATAATTCCCATACCTCCAAGCCATTGAGTTAAGCTTCTCCAGAAAAGTAAACCCGGAGGAAGTGCTTCAATATTAGTAAGAATTGATGCGCCCGTGGTTGTGAACCCTGACATGGTTTCAAAAAAAGCATCTGTGTAATTGGAAATTGAGCCGTGTAGAATGAATGGAACAGCCCCGAAGATTGTCATGGCAAACCAGCCAAGTGTTACTATCAAATATCCTTCACGTTTTCCTAATTCTGTTATTTCACTTTTTCTTGTTGCCAGCCAGATTATAAATCCACAGAGCGATGTTCCTACTCCCGAAATAAGAAGAGACAATACATCATCAGACTGATAGTAGATTGAAAATCCAATACCGGTAAGTATGAATAATCCATTAAGAATTAATAGGAAACCGATTATGTTAAAGACTATTCTGAAATTCACATTACAAATCTAAACCTTCAGGAATGCAGAGACAATTCAAGAATTTACTTTTTCCAGAATGCTGGGGAGAAGAGAACAAAAATTGTGAATATTTCCAATCTGCCTAAAAGCATTACAATACTTAGAATCCATTTGCCTAAAATTGGAACCTCACTGTAATTGGTCATCGGTCCGGTTGAACCCAACCCGGGTCCAATGTTTGCGAGACAAGCAGCTACTGCCCCCATTGATGCATACAGTTCTAAACCAAGTATTGCCAATAATATTGATGAGATAATAAAAATCAGCATATAGAGTGTGACAAAAGATGCAATCTTCGAAATAATTTCACTGCTTACTGCTTTTCCATTGTGTCTTACCGGTATAACTGCTTTTGGATGGATTAGTCTTTTAAGTTCGTTCAAGCTGTTCTTAATAAGAAGTTCGTAGCGGATTATTTTAACTCCGCCGCTTGTTGAGCCTGCACATGCACCAATTAAAAGAAGGATTAGAAATATTTCCGGAAAGAATTTTGCCCAGCCTTCATAATTTACTGTAACAAATCCTGTTGAACTCAAAATGGAAACGATACTGAATGCAGAATCCCGGAATGCAGATTCAACTGTTTGAGAATTCTGCATTATCAAATACAATGCGATAGAAGTTACAATAAGCACGACAAAAATCGAGTAAAACCTGAATTCATCATCCTTGAAATAATTAAAAATCTTTCCCTTCAAAGCAAAGTAGTGAAGAGTAAAGTTTGTACCGGAGAGAAACATAAAAATTATAATAACGTATTCAATGTATGGTGACTTGTAATAGGCAACGCTGGCATTTTTTGTTGAGAAACCTCCTGTTGCAAGAGTTCCAAATGAATGACACACAGCATCTAGCAGATTCATATTTCCAAACAGCAAAAGAACTATCTGCGCAACTGTAAGAATCAGATAAATTGCCCAAAGACGTTTTGCCGTTTCAGTAACTCTTGGATGAATTTTATCTTTACTTGGTCCGGCAACCTCTGCCTGAAATAACTGCATACCACCGATTCCCAGAATTGGCAGGATGGCAAGCGAAAGAACAATTATTCCCATTCCACCCAGCCAGTGCGTCATACTCCGCCAGTAAAGTAAACCTGGTGGCAAAGCTTCAACATCCTTTAAAATTGAAGCGCCAGTCGTAGTGAAGCCTGACATCGTTTCAAAGAATGCGTCTGTAAAAGATGGTATTGATCCGTGAATAATAAATGGAAGTGTTCCAAAGACTGAACTTGCAATCCATCCTAATGTTACTATCAGGTAACCGTCTCTTTTGCTGATATCGTCATTCGGATTAACCTTTGCTAAAAACCAAAGTGAGGTCCCAACCAAAGCAGTTCCAAAACCTGAAATCAGCAAGGCTAAGATGTCATCACTATTATAATAGATAGAGAATGGAATACTGGTAAGCATTGCAAAGCCGTTGAGTATCAGAAGAAACCCAATGATCTTTAATGCGATTTTGAGGTTCATCGCCTATTTAAAAAACTTTTCTGTTTGTTTAACGCCGCCCGGAAGCGAAAAGACAACAACTTTATCTCCGTTTTGAATTCTGGTATCGCCAACTGCAATCATAGATTCTTGTCCTCTGATTATTCCGCCAATGATTGCTTCTTTTGGAAAGTTAATATCTTTTATAGGCTTCTTTGTTATTAGAGAGTTTGGCTGAACAACATATTCCAAAATATCTGCGTCTATCCCTTCTAGTGTACTTAATGCAAGTACATCACTTCGCCGGATAAATCTGGAGATGTTATTTGCAGCAATTAATTTTTTATTGATAAGAGAATCCAGACCGATTGTCTGTGTGAGAGGTATGTAATTTACTTTATCAACGAGTGCGATAGCTTTTTTAACGCCGAGGTGTTTTGCCATCAGGCAGGTTATTATGTTAGTCTCGGCATCTTCAGTTACGGCAACAAAAGCATCAACATCAATTATTCCTTCCTGTGCAAGAAGATCTATATCTCTTCCATCTCCCTTGATTACCAATGTGCTGCTTAATGAATCGGCAAGCTGTAAACTTTTTTCTTCATCCGATTCAATTAATTTAACTGTCATTTTATCTTCGAGCAATTCGGCAACTCTGCGACCAATCTTGCTTCCGCCAAGGATCATAATATTATCGAATTTGATATCCTCTTTTCCTGCAAGCTTCATCACAACGTTGTTGCCCTCTGGTCTGGTTATAACAAATACCTGGTCGTTCGGCAGGAACCTGTCATTGCCTTTGGGGATTATTGTTCTGAAGTTTCTGTGAAGTGCTACAATCCGGAAGTCAAACGATTCAAACTCTTTAGCTATGTCCACAATAGTTTTTCTGATTACAGGCGCATCTTTGTCTAGTCGCAAACCAATAACTGAAAGTTTACCGCCTTCAAAATCCATAACATCGGTTGCCGCTGACCTGAGAATAAGATTGACCATTTCCCTTGCAGCTAATTCTTCGGGGTAAATCATAAAATCAATTCCTATTTCAGAAAACTTCACATCAACATTGTCATCGAGATATTCTGAGTTGCTTATTCTTGCTATGGTTTTTTTTGCACCGAGCTTTTTGGCGAGTATCGCGCTTGTTACATTAACCTCTTCAAAGGAAGTAACTGCTACAAATAAATCTGCTTTATCCACCTTAGCTTCTTTAAGTATGGATACACTTGTTGATGAGCCATTGATGGTAAGTATATCAGCCATTGAATCTGAATAACTTAACCTTTGCTGATCCATATCGATTGCAATGATGTCGTGCTCTTCATTGGATAGCTGTTTTGCCAGATGATATCCAACATCCCCCATACCTGCGATTACTATTCTCACTCTGCTTTATCCTAACTTATTTCTAATAACACAGTAAATTTCAATCTTTATTAGCCAAAAAACAATTCGGTTTTATTGGATTAAATAGAAAAGTCACACTTTTAATGCGCAAAAGTGTGACTTTAAATAAATTCTAGATAAAGAGTTTTAAACCGTTACATCAGCCTTTGAGTAAATTTTCTGAAACTCTTTGCCTTTCCTTTCTTTCCAGTTTCCTTTGTGATATGCGTAACCGACAACTAACGGCATCGCTATAGTAGCCTCGGAATAAACCATCTGCTCGTAAGTTGTTTCGACTTTACCCCACGAGCTTGCTTCTTTAAGTGTTGAACCAGAGAGCGCGCCGTCTCTTTCATCTGCAACAGTAATTTGAATCGCGTACTTGTGCATCGTTGCATCTTCCTGGAGAATATCTGCAGCAACAACAATATCCTGCGTGAAGTTTTTAGGAACTCCGCCGCCAATCATAAAAATACCTGTGTCTTTGCTGGCGAGTTTAATTTTTGTCAACTCAAGAAAATCTTTTGCTGAATCAATTGAAACGTGGTTGTCAGGATTTTGGGTTTGATGAACAACAAATCCAAAACCTGCAGAGCAGTCAGAGAATGCCGGAACAAAAATCGGAATGTTCTTTTTATATGCTGCCCACACGACTGAATCATCGACTTTTGGTCCGCCGTTATTCTCAAGATATCTTCCAAACTCCCACAAAAATTCTCTGGATGAATATGGTTTTGGTTCCATTCCATCAAATATTTTTGCACAGGTATCATCACAAATTCTCAATTCGTCTTCATCGATGAAGGTATCGTAGATTCTATCGATGTGCAGATCTCTCATCTCGTTATCATCAACCCATTTTGTTCCTTTATAATGCTTGAATCCAAGTGCTTCAAAGAAATCCTGGTCAACAATGATTGCACCTGTAGATACAATGGCATCAACCATGTTATTCATAATCATATCGTAAACCACCTTCTTCAAACCTGCGCTGAACAAACTTCCGGCAAGCGTCAGAATGATTCCGCAGTTTTTATCCTTCAGCATCATATCATAAATTCTTGCGGCACGGTTCAGGTCGCGTGCAGTAAATGCCATATTTTCCATTGCATCAACAAATGGTACAACATTGTGTTTTTTAATATCGATATGCTCGATAACTTCTTTTAAATAATCTTTTTTCTGTGCCATAGTATAGTATTACTCCTTTTTTTCAACTGACAAAACTTTTACAATTTCTCGAGATCGTCTAAATCTCTATAACGTTTGGAAGCTGCTTTATTTTTTTTCAAATCTTCTAAACTGATTAAATTAATTTTTATGTCTTCAATCAAAACGACTCTACGTCTTGGGAAACAATCATCAAACGTTACTCCGGAAATAGTAGTCAAAACTTCAATTCGCAGCGGAGGGACACCGATTCTGGTTATCTGATTTTCTTTAGTAAACAACTCAATCGAAAGATCCGGAACATCAAATCCGAATTCTTTAAAAGCTTCGATCAACTTATTAGCATTTTCTGTCTTTGAGGAAACCCAGATATCCATATCACCAGTTGCTCTCGGATAACCATAGTAACCAACAGCCCAACCGCCTATCAGCAGATATTCAATTTGTTTTGAATTCAGCAGTTTCAAAAACTCGCTGAAGTCTTTCGGTAGTTGGATCATATCCGTATAATAATTGTCGTAAAAATTCTACTGCCAATAATCTTTCTTCAGGTGTTCTGGAAAGCCAGTATTCAGTTTCACCGTTATTTTCCTCAAGCGTAGAAACTGAAAACGAGCTTTTATCGAATTGAAAAAAATCTTGTTTCATTTTTTAATTATTAACTTTTAATAAAAATACACAAACAATTTTATTTAAGAGAATCTATATAAGTTAAATTCCAGCGACTAGAACACAGAAGTTTTTTTACTATTAAAAATAAAAAACTAAAAGAAATATTTTGCAACTTTCAGAATCCCTTGCTTCCATGGAACTCTATGTGAAATTCCTGATTTATTTTTGAACTCTTCGTGATGCTCAAGATACCATTTATAATTTCTAATCAAAGCATCTTTGTTTGAGTATTTTGGTTTGTATCCGAGAATTTTTTCTGCCTTCTCAATAGATACAAAAGAATCTTTGGAAGCTGTTTCATAAACCCATTTATAAAGTGGAGAAAGCTTCATTGCCTCAAGAACTCTGAGTGTTAATATAATTGGTTTTTCAGGAAGTCCTTTTATCTTCTTTCCGTGCCCTGCATAATCAAGAACTGCCTGGTAATCTTCCCTCATCGTGGTAAATTCTTTTGCACCAATATTGAATGTGTCATTCACTATTTCTTTGTCCAGAGTGCAGCAAAGATAAATTGACTCACAAAGGTCTTCGACATCCAACAACTGGTAGCGATTTTTTCCATTTCCAATCATTGGAAATCCGTGACCATCTTTTGCCCAGTCAAAAAGTAAATCGAATACTCCAAGTCTTTCGGGACCAATAAAGGATTTTGGACGAACTATCGGAATACACATTCCTTTCTTCCGGAACTTCAGACATTCTTCCTCAGCTTGAATTTTTGCTTTTCCGTACGGACCAACTCCATCCAGCTTATCGGTTTCATACAACGGATGATGATCGGGAATTCCATAAACAGCAGTCGATGAAATGTGAACAAAGCGCTGGACTTTAAATTTTTCCGCAGCTTCAATCATTGTTCTTGTGCCGTCAATATCCGTCGAAAAAATTTCCTCAGGGATGTAAAGTGGAAGCGCTGCAGCACAATGAATAACTATATCTACTCCTTCAATAGCTTTTTCTACTGCAACTTTATCTCGAATATCTCCTAATATTGCTGCAATTTTATTATTCATATCTGGATAGTCAAAACCAACTAAATCTAATGACTTTATCTTATGCCCTCTGGAATGCAGATATCGAATAAGGTTTATGCCTAAAAAGCCAGATCCACCGGTTACGAGAAATTTCATTTTGTCTTTCGATTTATTAAGAAATTAGAACTTGAGGGAACAAAATTACGAATTTTGATGGGGGCTTCAAATAAAATGTCTCTGGATATATTTGGAACACGTCATAAGTATTGTTTGAAATCAGCATTTAAAGGCACATAAACTTCAAACTGAGTATGATACTCATTTAGGGGCTTGATAATATCCTGAAAATTTCTTGACTTTTTAAGGGTATGAGCTTATTTTTTCAAGCTTCAAAAAAAGAATTTGTTTAATCAAGGAGTTTATTTTGAAAAAGGAAAGAATGACCAGGTTCATAAAGCCCGAAGATGCTGTAAGGAAATGGTATCTCGTTGACGCTAAGGACCAGACTTTGGGAAGACTTGCTTCCAGAGTTGCATCAGTTATCAGAGGAAAAACCAAACCGATTTTTACACCTAATATGGATACCGGTGATTTTGTGATTGTGATAAATGCAGATAAAGTTAAAATGACTGGAAAACGTGAAGAGTTGAAACAATATATCTGGCACAGTATGTATCCCGGCGGACAGAAGATTCGTTCATATGAAGAAATGAAAAGTAAAAAACCTGAGTATGCAATTCAGGAAGCAGTAAGAGGTATGTTACCTAAAAACAGATTGGGTAAAAGTTTAATAACTAAACTAAAAGTTTATGCCGGCGAAGAGCATCCGCACAAAGCACAGAAACCTGAAACATTAAGTACATCGGAGAAGTAATGGTTGATAGAATTTTTATTGGAAGAAGGAAGACATCAGTAGCAAGAATTATTTTAAAAAGCGGAAACGGAAAAATAACCGTCAACGGTAAGGAGTTTGAAAAAGCATTTCCTTTGCTGGTTAGTCGTGAAGACATTACAAAACCTTTCGATGTTACCGAAACCAAGGGTAAGTATGATGTTCATGTTACTGTGAAAGGCGGCGGCTCAACCGGACAAGCACAGGCGATAAGATTAGGAATAGCAAGAGCTTTAATTGATACAAATCCTGAATTCAGGCCAGCATTAAAAATTGAAGGTTTCCTGACAAGAGACCCGAGAATGGTTGAAAGAAAGAAATACGGTCAGCCAAAAGCAAGAAAAAGATTTCAGTTTTCTAAAAGATAAATTGGTAATTGGTTCATTTGTTTTTTGTTTTGGTTACTTTGTTAATAGTCCTGGTTTGAAAATAAAAAAATTGGTGACTTAATTAAATGACTAAGACTGAAAACAATTAAACTAAAACCATCAACTAAAAACTAATAACTAAAATAATTTATTAACATTCATATCTTCCGATTTACCTCCTGTGTCCTGAAATATGGGATGAAAGGTAAAGACGACGAGGATAGAAGACCTGCCTGTATTAGGCAGTAAAAAACAGGAGATATACTAATGGCAACTATAGAGTTGACGCACCTAATTGAATCAGGTGCACACTTCGGGCATTTAACACGCCGCTGGAATCCCAAGATGAAACCATACATTTTTATGGAGAAGAATGGGATACACATCATCGATTTAAAGAAAAGTCTTGGATTACTTAATCAGGCATACCAGGAAATGGTCGACGCTGTTTCCCAGGGTGGTTCTATTCTTTTTGTCGGAACTAAAAAGCAGGCAAAAGGAGTTATTGAATCGGAAGCTAAAAGATGCGGAATGAACTGGGTGAGTGAGCGCTGGCTTGGCGGAATGCTCACTAACTTTTCCACGATCAGGAAGAGTGTAAAAAGATTACAGAACATTGAGAAGCAGGAAACTGACGGTACTTTCGAGAAGATAACTAAGAAGGAAAGATTATTCCTTACTCGTGAACGTGACAAGCTGAAAAAAATTCTTGAGGGAGTTGAAACTATGTCAAAACTGCCCGGTGCAGTTTTTGTTGTAGATATTAAGAAAGAAGACATCGCAGTAAAAGAAGCAAAGAGGTTGAACATACCTGTATTTGCAATGGTTGATACAAACTGTGATCCGGATATTATCGATCATGTAATTCCTGCAAATGATGATGCCGTTAAAACAATAGAACTTATTATTAAGCATATGGCAGATGCAGTTTTTGAAGGTCAGGCCAAATTCAAAGAAAGAAAAGCCGAAGAAATTTCTGAAAGAGAAAGAGCAAGAAAAGAGCATCACGAAGAGACTGAGCAGGCTGATGATAAAAAAGTATCCAAAAAACATTTGAAGAGAAGAGATAAAAAAGAAGACGAAATTTCTGAAGAGAAAAAAGATTCAGATACAAAAGAACCTTCTTCAGAAAATTAATTTTGAAAGGAAATAAATAATATGGCTATTACTGCTGCACAAGTAAATGATTTAAGACAAAGAACCGGCGCCGGAATGATGGATTGCAAACGCGCTCTTGAGGAAGCCAACGGCGATATACAAAAAGCAATAGAAATACTCAGGAAGAAAGGTGCTTCAGTTGCTGCAAAGAGAGCCGAAAAATCCGCTAACGAAGGGTTGGTTGTAACTAAGGTTTCTGATGATAAAAAATCTGGAACTATACTTGAAATAAATTGCGAAACTGATTTCGTTGCAAAGAGTGAAGATTTCGTAAATCTGGCAAAGTTTGTTATTGATGCTGTTCACAAAAACAAACCAAAAAATGTTGAAGAGTTAATGAAAAATTCTGATGTTCAGGATAAGTTGAATGATGTATTGGGCAAGGTTGGTGAGAAGATAGAAATTTCACGATTCGATATTATGGAGACGAAAGATGGTTTGCTTGTAGATTATATTCATATGGGTTCAAAGCTCGGAGTGCTAATCAAGTTTGAAGATGTAAAAGCAGGAAACGATGAACTTTTTTCGATTGGTAAGGATATGGCAATGCAGGTTGCTGCTATGAATCCGATAAGCGTTAAAAGAGAAGATGTTCTGAAAGATACGGTTGATAAAGAGATCGAGATATATAAAGAGCTGGCTAAAAAAGAAGGCAAACCAGAGCAGATGCTAGAGAAAATTGCTTTGGGAAGATTAAACAAATTTTACCAGGAAAATGTGCTTCTTGAGCAGGCATTCATTAAAGATAATTCAAAAACAGTTAGTGATTTGCTTAAGGAATTCAACGCAAAGCATGGCTCCAATGCGAAGGTTGCCCGGTTTGACCGTTTCCATCTCGGCGACGAGAAAAAGTAATTTCGAGCAGAAAGGTCTTAATAATAATGAGACCTTTTTTTATATTTAAACGTAAATTTTTTTAGGATGTGATGAACTTAAAATATAAAAGAGTTTTACTCAAGCTTAGCGGTGAATCCCTTATGGGTGAGCAGGGATTTGGAATAGACAATAATGTACTCGAGTTTTTTTCTGAGGAAATTCAGAAGGCATATAAAGCCGGTGTAGAACTGGGAATTGTAATCGGAGGCGGTAATATCTATCGTGGTTTAAGTGCAACATCTCAGGGAATTGACAGAGCTACGGGAGATCAAATGGGGATGCTTGCAACTGTGATAAACGCACTTGCTTTGCAGAATGCCATTGAAAAAAGAGGAATTTTTACCCGCTTGATGAGCGCTATAAATATGGAAGCAATTGCTGAACCTTACATACGAAGAAGAGCAATAAGACATCTGGAGAAGAAAAGAGTTGTTATCTTCGGTGCTGGAACAGGTCATCCTTATTTCAGTACAGATACTGCAGCATCTCTTCGTGCAGTTGAAATAAATGCTGATGTAATTGTTAAAGGAACAAGAGTAGATGGAGTGTTTGACAGCGATCCGGAAAAAAATCCGAATGCTTTCAGGTTTGAAAATATTTCATATCTGGATGTCTTAAAGAAAAATCTTCGCATTATGGATTTGACCGCAGTCAGCCTTTGCCAGGAAAATAATCTTCCCATGATTGTGTTTAATATGGATGTGAAGGATAATTTACTGAAGCTTATAATGGGCGAAGAAATTGGTACTCTTATTAACAGCGGCGAAAAAATTACTAAAGAAGTTTAATAACAAACTGAGGTAGTTATGCATCAATTAATAAAAGATGCCAAGGGCAGAATGGACAAAACGATTGAAGCACTTCGAAGTGAACTAGCTAAAGTCAGAACCGGAAAAGCCACAACTGTTTTGCTTGACAGTATAAAAGTAGACTACTATGGAAATATGGTTCCATTAAACCAGGTTGGTAATGTTTCTGTTCTGGATGCTCATACTCTTGCAATCACTCCCTGGGAAAAGCAGATGGTTCAGATAATTGATAAAGCAATTCTTGAAGCTAACTTAGGATTAAATCCAATCAGCGATGGAACGAATCTAAAAATTCCTATTCCTGCATTAAATGAAGAAAGAAGAAAAGAACTTGTAAAGCTTGTCAGAAAATTTGGTGAAGAGTCCAGAGTTGCGATAAGAAATGTAAGACGTGATGCCAATGATCATTTAAAGAAAGAGCAGAAGGATAAAAAAATTACAGAAGATCAGCTTCGTGATGCTGAAATTGAAACGCAAAAATTAACTGATGAGCATATTAAATTAATTGATGATACGCTTAAGCACAAAGAGAAAGAAATTATGGAAGTTTAACTGAGAAGGGATCTATTCATCCAAACCCTACTATCGAAGGTTGGGTTTTATTATAAAATCTAACAAATTTTTTTATAAAAAATATTTTCTTCCCCTCTTGATTTTGTACCCCCCCCCCTGATATATTTGACCCGTAGCAAAATAAGAATTGCTGTTCTCATCATCAAAGCTCGGGGATGATATGAAAAAATATTTCATAATTCTTTTGGTTCTAATCTTACCTTATATTTCTCTGTCACAAATAAAAATTGAAGAGCGTGTAGAAATTCTTCCTGGAAGCATTAATAATATTCTACCTGATGGAAGTATATCCGGCGATAGCAGAAATCCGGTGTACATAGCTTATGGAGGAAGTGTAAGGGTGAGAGCTATTAACGCATCAAGCTTTGGCACTTACGAACTGTGGGAAGAAACATATGGCAGGATACCAAAAGTTTTGACTACCGTCAACCTTGGAGTTTATCCGCAATGGCATAAGTTTGTTTTTTATTTACTCAACCCAATTACTCAGCAAAAATATTATCCCGGACCTGGAGATTTGATAGTATGGGATTTTCCAAGTACAATTGATTTCTATCCTTCACATCAGCCCGGAGATCCTTATCCACCAAATCCCGAACACTGGTGGGAAATCAGAACAGTTGTAGATTATTCCTTGGCAGCAATGCCTCCACCGGAAATACTTAACTATTTTGGCAATCCGTTTGCTCAATCTCAACCGCTTGAAGTGCCTATTGCTGGCAGTCTTTATGCTGTAATTTATCCATACACAAATGCAGATGATGCACTGTGGATTGATTTACCCGAAACACAGTTAATACAGGATGACCTTAAAAATCACAATGGAGAAACATTTGAATTGGGAGATATGACAGCAGGAGAAGAAATAAGATTTTTCCTCAATTCCTCAAATACAATTGTAAGCGGCAGTAATCTTTACCCGTTGAGTCAGGTGGAAGACGAACCTACACCGGGAGGTGATATACTTCTGTGG
>DATIJX010000025.1:0-25057 GCA_035478175.1 Ignavibacteriaceae bacterium | reverse complement strand
ACAGTCTGTCCGTTTGAAGGATTGCCTTCAACTTTTTCGATTGCACCTGAAAAAATCCAGGGATGTTTTCGCTTGATGAAAGATTCAGCAGATTTCTTTAAAGTAACTGAAGGCACAAAATTGATAGGGTTTTAATTAATTGAAATATTATTTGGGGGTAAATTACAAATCACAAGCACCAAATGACAAATAATTATCACATACAAAATTCCAAACAATAATGTTTTGAAATTCGAAAATTGGAGCTTGAAATTTATTTGTGACCTGCCTACCGTCAGGCAGGTTTGTAATTTGAATTTTGAGAATTATGCCAATCAAAAATTTACGAGGGGTATAATTCCCGAAACAGAGTTTCGGGTTACATCGTAATAAAATATTTATACTGGCAGCTTGCCCAAAACTCCCCAAATCCATCTGTGAGCACGATGAATAAAAGCAGATGGTTGTGCAAACATTAAAATACATTCGTTAGAGACGCAGTCGATTCCGTTCTCTTTACAATATTTTATCGCAGGTTCTGATTGGGAACCTTGCTGCAGCCAAACTTTTTTTATCCCGGCTTCTTTTGCTTCTCTTACAACTTTTTCTGTTTGTGCAGGCGGAACATTAATTATTACTGCATCAACCTTTTCGGGGAGTGAAAGCAAATCCGGATAGCAAGTGTCTCCCTCAAAAGTGTTTATGTGCGGGTTGATCGGAAAAACATTGTAACCCTTTTGTTTCAGCTCTTTGTAAATGGCATTGCCGAATTTTGTCTTTTTACGGGAGACGCCAACAACAGCAATTTTCTTTTGAGCTATAAAATCCTCAACAAGTTTTTTTGAGTTCATCTTGAAGTTCCTTAAGTAATTATCTTAATTATTAACTGAAGTCTCACAACGCCCCCATTTTCAGTCATTCCGGCTTGTCCGGAATCTAAGAATGTCAGCATAATTGAAAGATTCTGGACTCGCTTCACTCGCCAGAATGACACTTCAGCTATTATTTATCCGGGGAATTTATCTCCTTTTCCTCGTTCACCTTTGAGTGTTAAAATTTCAGATGCGATTTCTTCTATGGGTTTATTAGTTACATTTATAATTGCCCAGCCCGGATTTTTACTAAAAATATTTCTTGCATACATCAGCTCCATCCGGACATACTCGATATCATCATAATCCCCCACAGCACCACCAAGATAACTTTGTCTTGCCCGACGAAACTCAGCCAGCGCACGTGCATTTGTGTCGAGACAAAAAATATTTGAAGCAAGCAGCTTATTGATTATAGGTGGAAACTCCTGTCCCATAATAATTGGAACATTTGCTACAAACCAGCCTTTAAATGCAAGGTAGATGCTCAGCGGTGTTTTAAATGTTCTTGAAACCCCAAGTAAAACTATTTCGGCTTTTTTCAATTCATTTACCCGCTGCCCGTCATCGTGATGAAATGCAAACTCCATCGTTTCAATTCGTCTGAAATAAGTTTTATTAAGTTGACCAAATAGCCCGGGCTTTTCTGCTGGTGATACGGAAAATTCTTCCGAGAGTCTTCCGAGAAGTCCGCCCATCAAATCAATAGTGTCAACATTATATTTCCTCCCATTCCGCAGCATAGCTTCGCGAAGTTTATCAGTTACCAGTGTATGTACGATAAAGCCGTCATTTTCTTTTGCTTCCTTAATCACATTGATAACTTTCTGTTCGGTTCTTACTTTTGGTCTTCTGAAGAGGTTCACTTTAACATTACCAAACTGAGCGAGCGCAGCATTTAGTGCCTGCTCTGCCGTTCTGCCCGTTCCATCGGAAACTATGTAAATGTTGTATTCCTTCTTCATCGCACAAAGTAATAAGAATTGTCTGATTCAACTTAAGACTAAAGAAAGATTAAGACAATAACTGAGATTTGATTTATAAATATTTCACAACTGAAGTGTAAACCATATCAACGGTAAGTTCTTTTATACATTTAAACTTAACATCTGTTCGGTTACAAATGAGTGGTCTCGGTGAATAGAAAAAGCACGGCGAGCAATCCAGATTAAGGGAGACAATCTGGTGCTCAGTTTTCCAGGGATAAATGTATTTTTGATTTGTGGGACCGATTATCGCAACAACTTTTAAACCAAGTGCCGCAGCAATGTGCATCTGGCTTGAATCGTTTGTTACAAAAATATTGCACCGTTTCATAATCGCTGCGCTTTTTGTAAGGCTGTTAGTATTAATAGCATTCACTTTGTCTGAATTGATAAGAGAGCTAATTTGATTTTTAAGATCTTTTTCTTCGGGTCCACCAAAAATTAATATTCTTGCATTGTGATCTTTAATTAATTTTTTACCAAGTTCGGCAAACTTTTCAGGCTCCCATCTTCGTTTAATATGATTCTTTAAAGTTGCACATCCTGGATGGAAACCAATAACAAGTTCATCAACTGAAACACCAACTTCATTTAAAAATTTATTTCCCGAAACAATTTCATTTTCAGGGATGGGAAATTCAAGCCTGGGTTCCTCATTAAATTTTTTACCAATTAGTGCTTCGCACAATTTGATATTAGCTTGAACATTATGAACATCATCATTTTCAAGAACTCTTAAATTATTCAAAAAGCCGAAATTGCTTTTGTTCTTTCTCAGATAAGTGATCCCAGCCCTTTTGTCTGCCCCGATAATAAAGCTGATAATATTATATTCCCTTCTGTTTGACGGGTAGACGTTTATAGAAGCATCATACTTTTTTCTTAATTGAAAAAGAAAATTAAAAGACTTGAAAGCTCCTTCTTCTAAGAAATTGAAATGAATTACTTTGTTAAGATTAGAATTGGATGAATAAATTTCCTCGGCTCCTTTGTACATAACAAGTGCATCAATTTCTGCATTAGGGAGATTCTTTCGCAGAAGTTTTAATGCAGGCGTAAACATTAAAGCATCGCCGATACCGGAGAGAGCAATTACTAAAATTTTCATATTGAAAATTTACAAAAAAAAGTCCGGCAAATGCCGGACCTATTATTAACTAAAAATACTTTTCCCTAGTTACCTAAAGTATCCTTCGGCTGAGTCATCTGCTGATATCTTTCAATATTTGATTTCACCGTTGGATCATTCGGGAACAAAGTTTCAAGCTTTTGCCAAAGTGCAAGCAGCTTATCGTGCTGTTCAGTATTTTCATAAATCTCAATGAGCAGCCTGTAAGGATTATAATAAGACTGGACGTCTTCAGGATTTTTCTCAAGCTCAGCCAAAGCTCTTGTTTCCACATCGGCCGAAATCTCAGAAAACTTTTCTCTGTCACCCGCATAAAAGTACAGATTAGCAACCTCGAATAACAAACCGTTATCCATACCCAATACTTTATAGGGTAACTTTTCATTCATATCATTTAACGTTGATACAAGCTTCTGATTATCACCAATACTCCTGTAATAAACAGCTAACCTCATAAAAGCATTTCGGTAGTTTTGAACCATACGAGTATGGTTTTCATCAAAGAAGATTGTTGGGTCGTTCAGACCTGTAAACCTGAAGCCGGGCAGAAAACTTTTACTCGCAACAACATTGCCTTCAAGCTGTGCTTTTACCATCTCCTCGTTTATAAATTCGCTGCCGGGTTGTCGTCTCTCAGGAACAAGTCTGAAAGTCATTCCTTCCATCTTCAAATAATCCTGCAAACCGATTTTGCTATCATCCGAACAAGTGACAGCAAAATAAATTGGTCTCTCCCAGTTATTTGCTTCTACAATTTCTTTGACCATAATATCCTGAACACGAATTGCTTTAATGTCACCAAAGGTCAAAGTATTCGACATCTTCCAGGTCAGCTTTCCCGCATTTAACAAAGAGGTATCTTTGATTGCATATTCATTTATGATTTTTAACAATTCCTCCTGGCTACCAGCCCTCGGTGTAGGAATAGTTATGTCGGTTGGTTCCCACTGTGTTGGTCTTAAATCAGTAGAATTAATTCTCGCATCCGGGATTCTTATTTTAACCGTACCAACTCCGTAAGGATCGTTGTTCTTCAACTGTCTTACATACCAGTCAGTATTTAGAAGACTAAGATTAACAACTTTTACATCTCTCCTGACTCCCTCAACATCCTGAAGGTACCAAAGCGGGAAAGTATCGTTATCACCATTTGTAAATAATATGCCGTTTGGTGCAGTACTTTGTAAAATATTATATGAATAATCCCATGGAACCCAGTTTCTTGAGCGATCATGAGTATGATAGTTAGCATCCAGCATTTTTATGGGAACAAACACAAATGTAAAAGCAAGAACTCCAAAAACAGCAGCGGTGCCGTAAGTTTCTTTTTTGATTTTACTCCGAACTATATCAACCAAGCCGCGCACACCGATAGCAATCCAAATCGAAAAGACAAAAAACGCACCTACATAAAAGTAATCTCGTTCTCTTGGCTGCGGCTGCTGCTGGTTTTGATAAAATGCAGTGAGATACCCCAGTAAAATAAACGCCACCATAAAGACCGACGCCATTTTCCAGTCTCTCCTGAAGTGATAATAAATTCCAAATAGACCTATAAGTAGTGGAATTCCAAATAACGAATCGGACACATTACCATTGAAATTTACACGGATAATTTTTCCAAAAATATTTCCAATGGAATTAAAGGGAGCAATATTTGCCCCATCGTCCTGAACCCATCCTTCACGACCAGCATAATTCCAAAGTAAGTATCTGGTCATCATATGATTCATCTGATAGTCATAAAAGAAATCTAGATCGCTGGAGTAATTTGTAAAAACTCTTTGCTGATGAGGTTCGTT
Organism: Ignavibacteriaceae bacterium; assembly: GCA_035478175.1. Classification (GTDB taxonomy): domain Bacteria; phylum Bacteroidota; class Ignavibacteria; order Ignavibacteriales; family Ignavibacteriaceae; genus IGN2. The sequence continues at coordinate 20,289 of DATIJX010000025.1, read as the reverse complement.
GGTAAATCTTCTTTTAAATGTTGGAAAATCTCCGTACTGTTCTCTGTTAAGATATTTCTCCAATTCAGGGAATGTGTTTGGCTCGTTTTCGTTCATCGGAGGGTTTTGATTAGCCCTTATAATCACCATTGAAAATGTTGTGAATCCTAACAGAATAAAAATCGCTGACATAAAAATCATATGCAGAGTTGGCTTATTATTTTTAACAGAGTAATAAACTGCATAACCCAACATCGCAAGAATTGCAACAAAAAGAATTATTTCAATAACAATGTTTTCTTTTCCGATCGAGGTCATCAAAGAAGGCAGAAACTTTACTACACCGGGGTATGTTGCAAAGAGTGCTATTCCACCGATAATAATCGGCAGATAAAAAGAATTCTTATTGAAAACTTTCTTCCAGTAAATTCCCATAATTATCGCACTGATTCCTACAAACATCAGCTTGAATTTTGTATCAAAATCACTGTATTGTTCATTCGTTGGCGGAGTTGTGCTGGTCTCACTAGCCCACCATACAAGTGCAAGGACTAAAATTATTCCTGCATGAGTGAGCAAAATGTAGCCTGTTTTCTTCAGGGCTTCTTCATCATCCATATATTTTCTAAAGAAAATTACCATCACAACAGGAACTATAGTTAATACACTCATCAGGTGAACACCGGTAGATAAGCCAACAAGGTAAGCAATAGCCAGAATATATTTTTCGCTATCCTTGTTATCAGCACGTTCGTACCATCTAATTATCAGATATATAATCGCAGCTACGAGCAGTGTACTAAATGCATATACTTCTGCTTCCACACCGTTAAACCAGAAAGTATCACTAAATGCAAGTGAAAAAGCTCCAATTGCTGCTGCGGTGTAAGTTACGATGGCATCTAAAATTGTTTCTGGTTTCTTCCCCTTGAAAATATTTATAAGCTTAACTGCAACCAGATATAGAAGGAAAGCAGACAGGGCACTTGAAATAACTGAAATGAGATTGACTTTCAATCCAATGTTTTCAATGAAAGGAATTTTGGAAAATATGTTACCGATAATTAAAAAAAACGGTGTTCCGGGCGGATGCGGGACCTGAAGGTAATAGCTGGCAGCTATAAATTCTCCGCAATCCCAGAAAGAGACTGAAGGCTGCACAGTCATCGAGTAAACTATCAGAGTAACAAGAAATACTCCTGCGGCATAAAGCCTGTGTAAAAGTTTTAGATTCATTATTTCCTCGTTAGAAAAAGAAAGCCAAAATTAGCTACAATTGGATTTGTATACAATGAAAACAGGGTTGCAATAATCATTTATCGGATTCGTTATCAGAACTTTTCTTGAAAAATTTATCGTATTTTGAAGTATCAACAGGTTTGTGATATTTATCGTGAAGTTCTTTTAGGCGCTTCATCGTAACTGTGTCAAATTCATCATCATCCTTATCTCTCTTCACAAACAATTGATACTCATCAGCTTCGTGGCGTGTGAAATTTCTTTCATACTTCTTCAAAGTTTCAAGATATTTTTTTTGATCTCTATAGGATGACATCTGAAAAATTCCATTCAAAATTGATTTAACCTTGTTTGAAAAATAACCATTCTGCTGCATTGAAAAAACCAGAAATATCTTATAGACGCTTGTAGTAAAGAATTAGTTCTTCCGGGAAGTAAAAATCTTAGTTTTTTCTTAGTTAGTAAAAACACTCTGATATTCCTCACCCCATTCTCTTATTAAGTCAATTACAGGAATTACGGATTTTCCAAGTAATGTGAGACTATATTCTACCTTGGGGGGAACCTCGGGATAAACTTTTCTGGTAATAATTTCACCTTCCTCGAGTTCGCGAAGCTGTTGTGTTAGCATTTTATGAGTGACCCCAGGTAATAGTTTTTTAAGTTCGCCATACCGTTTTGAGTCGTCCTTCAATCTCCAGATTATTGGCATTTTCCATTTCCCGCCTATGATATCCAGAGAAAGCTCAACCGGGTTATTATATTTTTTTCCTTTAAAATCAAATTCAGGCATAATATTTCCATTACTATCTTTATTGATAGTATATATCATTATAGTATATACTTGCACAAATATACTATATAGCTCAGAATTCCACAACGCTGAATAAAAAAATAAAGTTTTTAAAAGCACTTCACCATGAACGGCAGCTACGGTAAAAGTACCCAGCTTTACTTTTTTTGTCTGCTGTTTATAACATGCACTGAAAGGCGGAAGTCAACAAGCATTTGGCGACGTATTAGTGAGAGTTGCTGAAACATCTCGTGTCCCGATTACCACACTATTTCCAAGATCAGCAAGCTTGCCCGCAATAGATTGTCCAACCATTCCAGTTTCGAAAATTCCAATGTTCACAACTCAACTCCTTTTAGGTTTAAATAATTATATTTTAATACTTTAACAATCAATTCGATGGATCTTGTCCCACTATATCAGCAATTATTTTCCATTCGCCATTCTCCTTGCTGAATACTATAAGGCTTGATCTTAATCGATCGTGAATTTCTCCTTTGTCTTTTACTTTTAGTTTAATAATGTAAACAAGTATTGCAGAGTTTTCATATTGATATAATGTTTCGCTCAACACTTTTTCTTCCAGAAGTTGAAATTGATTTTTTGTCTGTCGTTTGGTGAGTCCCTCAATATCAATTGGTTTTCCGTCTATACCATGATAAAAGTATTCGGGAGAAATTATTTCTTTTCTTAAACTATCACGGACAGAAACCTCCCTGTATTTATCAAATATCTCTGCATCTTTTTCCATCAGTTTTAACACTTCAGGGTTTGGCGGATGTGTGCCGGCATATTTGATTTCCTGTGCAGAAATGTTTATAAAAAATAATATACACAACACGGCGAACACAGATAATTTTATTTTCATTTTATAAAAAATTTTTTTTAATGTTTAATAAAACTATTCATCCCACTTAAGCATAACATCAGCAACAGATTGATGAACTTTTTCTGCTAAGAAAGCAGCAAGTTCTTCATCATTTAATTTTTCTTTTTGTGCAGAAAAAGCATCCCATAATTTTACAAATGCTTCAACTCCGCCAGCATCGTAAATATTCCCTGCAGCAGAGTGCCAGCGGCATTGGTACCAGCCATAATTCTTTGGATATTTTTGTCCTATTTCCTCATAACGTTCTTCAATGTCGGTTAAGGAGGTAAACTTATATTCTTCTTTTCCACCGGCAATAACCATTTGAGGAAACACAGTCAATGCAGGCAATTGGTCAGGTTCATTTTCCGCGATGTAAGTGTGCAGCATAATATTACAGAACAATTCTCCCATCCACATGCGCTGAACATTTAGACCCGCCTGGAAGTGATAAGCATGTCCTATTTCGTGAATTGCAAGCAAATCAAAAAATGACTGCATAGTTAAATCACCATTTTCATCAACATAAGTTGAAGATATTTGGTCTGCCAGTTCTTTCGGAAGCTGGTTGATTGGAGGGATAAAACTATTCCAGAAGGCATTATTCTCAGATGCTATAATTAATAAATTTCTTTTGTCATCATAGTGAGGCATTCCATAAACCGGGAACGTTGTGTGCTCGGGCCAGTCAGCAGGATTCAATATCAACAAAGTAACTTCCGGTTCGAATGCAATCAGAGTATTATAATATTCAAGAACACGGTCCATTCTTTCCGCAACTGTTTTTGCTCGCTCATCATTCCCTGTGCTGAAATATACTTTTGATTTATAACCATCAAGCGTGACAAGGGCTGAGTATTTTTGTGCATAACCAGTTAAAGAAAAAAGAAAGAAAGACAAAAGTAAAATTGATTTAAATCCAGAACCAAAACAGTTTGTGTTCATTTTAGTTATCCTTTTTTATTTTTGGTTGTTGTTGAGTTCCGCAATGTATTCCTTCGCCTTCCCGGTTTAGAGGAGTTGTATCAATGAAAAGCGATTTTCTTTCTGGAAAAACCTGTGTAAAAATTTTCTTAGATTTATTTTAATTGAAAGTTTGGATTACCGGTCTGCCAAAACAGAAATTTAAACTTCCTGATTTTATCTTCGAGTGATGTTCCCGCGCTATTGTGACCACTAGCCCAATCAACCATAAATAATGTGGGCCGGTCACTTTTTTGGAAATTCTGTAATTTCGCCACATACCGTGCTACATTATGAATGGGGACAATGTAATCTGTCGCACCATTAATCATTAGCATAGCAGGAGCTTTTTTATTTTCAATGATATGGTAATACGCACTGATGGAAAATCTGGAGTTGAATCCTTCTTCTGTGTCTAATGGTCCAAATTCATTTTGACCTTTTCCAAATGATGGACCCTTGTTGGTAACCAAATCGGGAATTCCAACTTCATACAATCCGACACTAAACAGGTCCGGACGTTGTAAGGTAGCTAATCCAACATTTAATGTACCACAACTCCCACCAACAACACCCTGCTGTGAGGGTAGTGTATAGTTGTTATCAACAAAATATTGAGCCACATCTACAACGTCATTGATGGAATTCATTTTGGTTGGATAGCAACCACCCTTATACCATTCGGCCCCCAGTTCACCTCCTCCTCTAATATGTGCCACAGCTAATATTCCACCCTGACTGAGCCATATAAAATACTCGGGTAAAAATTCAGGATTCATAGAAATTCCAAAACAACCATAAGCATCTATCAATAAAGGCAAAGGTTTTTGTCCCGGAACTATTGCTTTAGGATATACTAAAGAAACCGGAATTTTAATACCATCACGGGATGGAACATATATAACCTTAGAAATAAATGATTCAGAAAATGAATTCGGATTACTTCCGCCGGGAAGCAAACTCACTTGGTTAGAAGAATGTTCTATGGTATAGTATTCGTAGTTTTTGGTCCAGTTGGTGATTTCAAACAACAAATCATTTTCTCCAACCAGGTTAAAACGAGAAACAGTGCCATCAAAAGGCAGGGCAATGTCTACCGGGTTGGGATTTGAATATCCCATTTTCCATATCCCCGATTTTCCTGGCGAGATATACTTTACATACATCGCGTCCTTTCCGCCTGCAATAGATTCTATAATATTTTCTTGCTCAGGCAAATACAAGCTGGGTGGCTCATCTGTTTTTAAATTAACTTTTATGATTTGCCTGTTAGTAACTTCTTCAGAAACAGCATAAATAAAATCATCTTTCGCGGTAAACATACCGTGTTCGCATTTATATCCTTCCAATTTTCTCCAGTTGGTTTTTGCTCCATTTAATTCGTTATAATGAACAGCAAAAGCATAATTATCGCCTTTACCAGCCCTTACCCGGGCAATGATGTAAGGCGAATGAGAGAAGCTATAGATATAAGGAACTTCATAATCTTGTAAGTTAATACCGCTGATTACTCCCTTTCCGAAAAGCGCAACATCTTGCCGATCTTTTTTACCTTCCAATACATGAAGTAATAATTTTCCACGATAGTAATCTTCTTCTTTACTATTTTCAACAGGAGCCTGCGAATAAATTAATCCAGAATCATCTGGCAACCATGCCATTGAGACTCCGCTGGCATCATTGAACATGACCGGTCCTATACTATCAGATAAAAATTCTTTTTTTGAAAGATCAAAAAAACGGATATGTGGATTCGCATCACCTGACTCCACCAACATCAAAGCGAGCAATGGCTTCTTAAAAGCAAAAGATAATTTCTTGGACTGGTACTTTTTATTGTTGATGATAATGGGTAATTCCATTACTTTTTCTTCCTGACCATTATAACCATCACGCCTTAGAATAGCTCGCATTTCACGCCCCGGCTTATAATAGTATATTTGAGTGCCCTGAACACCTCTTACTATAATCTCTTCCGGATTGTACGATTCGTCCAATTTTTTCAATACATCACTAATAAGTTCTGTTCCGGTAATACTATCCAATATTTGATTCGTGAACTCTCCCTGTTGCTTTGCAAACTCAAGCATTTCCTTTTCATTCTCTGGTCGTGACATCCAGGAATAATCATCACTTAACTTGCTCTGATAAATCAACGTATCAAAGGATTCCTTTCTTGCAGCGGGATATTCAAACTGTGCATACAATTCTGAGTTGTAAGTTCCGAAAATGAGGAATAGCAGGATTACTTTCGTATGGCTCGTACTTAGCTTTTTAGGCAGATGGTACATTATAAATATCATTACGGTCGAGTAAATTGGTTGCAAAGTTGTCATTGCATTTGTTCTCATGTTGTGTGTTTTGTTATCGAAGATTAAGCTGTTTACAAAAATTACTGCGATAATCGTGTAAGCAGCATTTTAAAATATTCATTTTTTTGGTTGTTGTTGAGTTCCGCAATGTATTCCTCCGCCTTCCCAGTTTAGAACCATTGCGTCAATAAAAATTTGTTTCCTACCCGGAAAGACTTCTGCAAATATTTTTTTTATTTGTTCTTCTTTTTCAGAAGAAGAGTTGTGGTTAAAATATGTCGGAAGTAACACTGTGCCGTTAGTTACATAATAATTCAGATAACTTGAAGCAGCAACTCTGTATGCAGTATCACCAACAGCCCATCCATCGCTTTCTTTAAAAGCAGAAATTGGTACACTGTAAGAGTCATCCCATGCACCGGCTTCTAAAATTTGAATAGGTGTTGTTATCAGGTCAGGCAGCGGGACTTTAATTATTTTAAATGAATTTTCGTTTTCATCTTTTGAGTTTTTTAAGATTTCGTAATTCACATTCATTCGTTCATAGTTAATTCTGTTTATCGGGTTCTTATCTTTTTCTTCTTCATCAACCCACGCTAACAAAATTGTATTAGCATCTGCGAATTTTACGAATTCATCTGTGTGTCCACCGGTTCCAAGACCCACATATTTTTCTGCTATCGTTTGAAAGATGTGTGGGTCTTCAGCAAGACCATGCTGCAGCCAGATAATATTTTTAACACCCAGCACTCTTTTAAATTCCTGTTCTATACTCTCTTTTGAAGCGCCTTCATTTCGCGAAAGAGTTAAAGGTTCATTAAGAATTAAAGTTCCTTTTCCATTAACTTCAATCGAACCGCCCTCCATTACAATCCATGATTTAAGGACAGGAATATTATCTGCAACCGCCATCAGGCTATCAACAGCGCCTCTTTTACTTGCGGCTGATTTAGAAAAAACACTATCAGCCTTCTGAACATCGTTATTAAATTTTTCTATCAGCCATTGACGATAACCATAAGTTCCCCACTCAAAATCGACTGCCTGTATTTCACCGTTTTTATTTATTATAAACGCAGCACCGTGATCTCTTATCCAGAATTCGTTATCGGGGATTACATAGAATTTAATTTTTGTTGTATCGATTTTTCTTTCAGACAAATATTTTTTACAAACCTGTAAAATACTGTCCGATTCGGTGATAACCTTAATCTGAACAAAAGGCAGCAAAGCCTCTATCATATCTGCACCAACGGGAAAATATGGATCGTATCCCTGCCAACCAAGCCACACAGCTTCTTGTTCTTCAAACTGTCCCGGCATGTAAAAATCAGAATCACTCTCGGTGTTTCTACAGGCAGAAAAGAGAATTAATAATAGGAACAGTACAATGAGTTGCTTCATTTAGTATCCGATTATTTTATTAATGATGTTCAGTTACTGAGTTATGTTTTGCACAGACTCTTTCCACGTTCTAAAGAGCCCCTTTTAAATTTGGAATTATTCATTCAATAACCACGGATAAATATGTTTTATATAAATATCTGAAGGCCACCAGTTCATATCTCTTTTATTATAATGACCGGCTGTAATTACTATTACCATATTATATTTCTTGTTAATTGCGATAACCTGACCACCATTTCCATTTGCCTCAACCGATGTAACGGGCTCTCCATTTATTACGTCTTTTGCTATCCAGATTTGAAAGCCATAACCAAAATCGGGTTCAACCTGAAACTGCAAATTCTGAGCTTCCATCGCCAACAATTCCGGAATGATTTGAACTCCGGTATAGTTTCCATTATTCAAATAGAGAAGTCCAAACTTTAATAAGTCTCTCGAACGCATTCTTAAGCCGGATGCGGCAATAGGAATTCCATCTTTTCTTTTAACCCACTCAAATGTCATAATGCCAAGGGGTTGAAAAATATTTTGATTTACAAATTCATCGATTTCTAAACCGCTGCATTTTTTAACGATTGCCGCAAGCGTTTGTGTACATCCTCCGCTGTAGTTAAAGACTGTCCCCGGTTTATGAAGAGATTGACGACTCAAGTAATATTCAATTGCATCCTTAGAATTATTCAGACGACGCTCACTGTTCGTCGTGTCTGCATAAGAAATGTTTTCATCCCACTCCAGACCATCTGTCATTGTAAGAAGGTGTTTGATTGTTATTTCACTTTTAAAACCCGAATTAAACTTTTCAAACTCGGGGAAAAAATTAATTATCGGTTCATCAAGGCTTTCAATCTGACCATTTGCAACAGCTATTAAAACAGCGGCACCAACAATACTTTTTGTTATACTTCTTATATCGTGAAGTGAGTCAATATTGTGCTGACGAATTCCAACTCTTCCTATACCAATGATAGCATCTTCTCCTTCAAAATATTTTTCAAGCACAAGTTTGTTGTTCTTTAAGATTAGAAGGCTGTGGATATTTGAATACACACCATTGTTTATTGAATCCACAGCAGCCATGACCATTTCTTCGTTCAGTCCCTGTTCGGCTAATGTTGAAAATATAAAATCATCGCCCGATTCAACCGAAAGAGAATTATCCGCATTATCTTTTTGTGCTGAAATTTTTAGTGTAATAACTAGTAAGAGAAATAGAAAGATTTTAAGATTTGTCATTCAAACTATCCTTTCATAAAACAACCCAACAACTCCGTTGCTGAATGTTTTGGTATTCACAAGTTTTAAATTCAGCTTTTCATTTAAATCTTTAAATATTTCCATCCCCTTCCCGATAGCAGTAGGATTTATAAAAAGATGGTATTCATCAATCAAATTATTTTTTACCAGTGATGAAACAAAACCAGCCCCCCCGTAAACAATAATATCCTTCCCGCTCTGCTTTTTTAATTTATTAACTTCAGTAACAATATCGCCTGCGGCTAATTTTGTATTTATCCAATTACTTCTATTAAGAGTTTTTGTGAAAACAATTTTGGGAGTATCAACAAACTTTCTCGCAGCGGCATATTCATCATTATTTGAATCAGCGGCAACGTTAGTCCAATGGGAAATAAAACCATCTGTCATCTTTCTTCCAAGAAGAATGGTATCGACAGAATCCGTTAATTCACCAACATACTTTTTCAGTTCATCATCCCAGTTCCATGTCATCCAATCGAGCTCTCCGTTTAGTCCAGCAACGAAACCATCAATTGACAGTTGCATTTGCAGTTTTAGTTTTCTTCCCGCAGGGCGGGATTTCACTTCGTTCAACATTTTTAACTTCTTTCTTTTAAGTTTTTATTATCGATTTTCTTTCGGTGGAGAATAGATTATCATCCACTGCACACCGAACTTATCGGCCAACGAACCAAAATAATCGCCCCAGAACTGATCAGCCATTGGCATTTCAACTTTACCACCATCAGATAATCCATTAAAAAGTTTGTCAGCTTCTTCCTTACTTTCTGCATCAATCGCGATATAAAAGTTGTTACCAAATGTTACCTTCTGCCCCATTGATTCGAGAGCATCAGTAGCCATTATAAAGTTATTGTTCCCCATCGGCAATCCAATGTGCATCACTTTTTCCTTATCAGCTGCACTGAGGTTTTCGGTACCCGGTGCATTTTTAAATCGACTTATTCCTCCGAAGAAATCTCCTCCGAAAACTTTCTTATAAAAATTAAAAGCTTCTTCGGTATCTCCGGGAAAGTTTAAATAGGGATTGATTGATTTCATTTTTTAGTCTCCTTCTTTATTGAATGATTAGATTATAAAAAATACTTGTTTTTTTAATGGACGAACTTGGTGTTAAGTTATAACACAGAAAGGATTTTAATAGAAAAATTGCGATGCTTATAATAATTTACTACTAGTTATTACTTAATTCCAAGAATAAATATTATATCGTTAAATTCTATTGATGAAAGGTGATTCAAAACACTGTACTTGTATTATATTGAATCGATTAAAAGCCTAAATTATCCAATCAGAAGAAAAAATTTTAAGAAACGAATAATTGAAAGGATAAAATGTTGAGTGAAACGAACTCCCGCCCGTCTGCCGACAAGGCAGGCTTTGCGGGGAAAAAAATAATTCACAAAGCAAATTCAAGGGGACATTTTGATTACGGCTGGTTGAAGACAAGCCATACTTTCAGCTTCAGTAGTTACAATGACCCGGAACGAGTTAACTTCGGAATGCTCAGAGTTCTAAATGATGATGAAATCGAAGGCGGGCAAGGATTCGGAACTCATCCTCACAGTGATATGGAAATTGTGACTGTTCCTTTGGAAGGAGCACTTGCTCATAAAGATAGCACAGGTGGCAAAGGAGTAATTTATCCTGATGAAATTCAGGTCATGTCTGCCGGAACAGGAATTCAGCATTCAGAATTTAATCATCTTAGCGATGGCACAACAAAGTTATTGCAACTCTGGATTTTTCCAGATAAAAAAGGACACAAGCCAAGATACAATCAAAATTTTTTCGATCCCGAAGAAAGAAGAAACAAATTTCAGTTTATAATAACACCTGAAAAAAAAGATGATAATCTCTGGCTTAACCAGGATGCCTATCTTTCAAGAGTTGATTTGGATAAATATAAGTCGGTGAATTATAAAATTCATACAAAAGGAAATGGAGTTTATATATTTCTTATCAGTGGTGAAATCAAAGTTGCAGATGAGCTGTTATCTAAAAGAGATGGAATTGGTATTTGGGACACGGATGAATTCACAATCACAGCGAACAATGATTCACAAATATTAATTATTGAAGTTCCTATGATTTAACATTTTTCAATGAGGTGGTAAGCTTAGCCGCCTCAAAAACATAGAAATTGGGGAATTTTAACACCCGATGGTGTAGAAAAAAATCCATTCATCAGAGTGTAAGCACGCGTCATAGCAGACTTTATTATTTTTGCATTCGTCTTTAATAATTCAAAACTTATTTTCTAACAATTTGAAAGGGGTTCGCTATGATGAACAAAATATTTAAGTTATTCACTGCAATCATTTTTCTCGGCAGTGTTTTCATTTTAACCAGTTGTTCAAAGGAAGAACCATTGATCTCACGGCAGGTACTATTTGGCAATCCAGATAAGGCGTCAGTAAAGATTAGTCCTAACCACCAGATGATAAGCTATCTTGCACCGTTGAATGATGTGCTGAACGTTTGGGTGGCTCCAATCGATAATCCTAACAACGCCGTTGCTGTTACGAAAGATACTCTCAGAGGAATCAGAATTTATTTCTGGTCATATAACAATGAACAGATAATTTATCTGCAGGATCTTGGCGGTGATGAAAACTGGCAGGTGCATGCTGTAAACGTTAATACAAAGGAAGATAAAAATCTCACTCCTTTTGAAGAAATAATTGGACCTGACGGCAATCCTGTTACAATGCCTGACGGAAAGAAGCTGCGACCAAGAGCACAGATTCAGGAAGTAAGCTATAAATTCCCAAATGAAATTTTGATTGGGCTTAATACCCGCAATCCACAATTCTTTGATGTTTACAGTCTGAATATAATAAGCGGCGATATGAAGATGGTTCAGCAGAACGACAAGTTTGTTGGATTCCAGACTGATGATAATTATAATATCAGGTATGCTGTTGAGAGTACTCCCGATGGAGGAATGGAATTCTATGTGCCGGATGGGAAAGGCGCCTGGAAATCTTTTGACAAAGTTCCAATGGAAGATGCAATGACAACCTCACCTGTTGACTTTAACAAAACAGGTGACGTTCTTTATATGATAGACAGCCGCGGCAGAAACACCGCTGCACTTGTTGCTTTAAATCTCAATACTGGTGAAAAAGAATTACTATTCGAAAATCCCAAAGCCGATTTGAGCAGCATAATGATCCATCCCACAGAAAAAACAATTGAAGCTGCCGCTACTAACTATCTCAAAACCGAGTGGGAAATTCTTGACGAATCAATCAGACCAGATATTGAATATCTCAACAGCGTTACAGATGGCGAAATGTATGTAACCGACAGATCACTTGATGATAACTTCTGGGCAATTTCTTATGTGAAGGACGACGGACCTGTTAATTATTATCTTTATGACAGAGCAGCAAAGAAAGCGAACTTTCTTTTTACGAACAGGAAGAGTGTTGAAGGACTTAAGCTTTCTAAAATGGAACCTGTGGTAATAAAATCCAGAGACGGTTTAAACCTTGTTAGTTACCTAACCATTCCGCACTCAGCACGATCAGATAACAATTACCAACCAAACAAACCTCTGCCAATGGTTCTTTTTGTTCACGGAGGACCATGGGCTCGCGACTCGTGGGGATTTAATTCCTATCACCAGTGGTTTGCTGACAGAGGCTATGCTGCATTAAGCGTTAACTTCCGAGGTTCAACTGGATTTGGCAAAGACTTTATCAATGCCGGAAATATGGAATGGGCTGGTAAGATGCACGATGATTTAATCGATGCTGTTAATTGGGCAGTCGAAGAAGGAATTGCTGATAAAGATAAAATTGCCATTATGGGTGGAAGCTACGGCGGTTATTCAACATTAGTTGGCTTGACTTTCACGCCTGATGTTTTTGCCTGTGGAGTTGATATTGTTGGACCATCAAGCATTCAAACTCTTCTTGAAACTATTCCGCCATACTGGCTGCCGATGATAAATATGTTCACTTCCAGAGTTGGTGATCATCGCACAGAGGAAGGACGAGCATTCCTGCAGTCACGTTCACCATTGACTTTTGTTGATAAGATTCAGAAACCGCTGCTTATCGGGCAGGGTGCTAACGATCCAAGAGTCAAGCAAAGTGAATCTGATCAGATAGTAAATGCAATGCAGGAGAAGAATATTCCTGTTTCTTATGTTCTGTTCCCTGATGAAGGACACGGATTTGCAAGACCAGAAAACAGATTATCTTTCAACGCAGTTACTGAAATATTCCTCGCACAATTTCTTGGCGGACGCTACGAACCAATAGGAAATGACTTTGAAGGTTCAAGTATCCAGGTTCCAACTGGTGCTGAGAATATTCCTAGTTTAAGTGACGAATTAACAAAAGTTCAGAATTAAGTCTTTAAAAACTTTATCATTTATTATAAGCCCAATTTCCTCATGGAGATTGGGTTTGTTATTTTACAACAAAAAAAACTTAAGGGTTTGCAATGAATAATTATCTTGTCGCCACATTGGGTATCTCAATTCTATTTTTAATTTCTTGTTCATCATCTCAAAATAATGACCTGCCCCCACTTACAACCGTTGATCAGGTTGATCTGAACAGATATGCAGGTCTATGGTATGAAGTTGCCAAAATTCCAAATTCATTTCAGGACCAATGCGCTTATGGCACAACCGCTGAATACAAAATTCAGAAAGACGGCAGCATTCAGGTAATAAATAAATGCTACGATGAAAACGGAGAACCGGATATTGCAGATGGAGTTGCAAATGTCGTCGATAAAAAAACTAATTCGAAACTTGAAGTGAGCTTTGTAAGTTTCCTTGGCATACGTCCATTCTGGGGAGATTACTGGATTATAGGACTTGATGAAAATTACCGGTGGGCAATCGTTGGAACGCCAGGCAGAAAATACGGGTGGGTGTTAAGCAGAACTCCAACATTGCCAGACGAAACAATGCAGGAGATTTACGAGATACTTAAATCTCAGAACTACGATCCCGCAACGTTCGAAATCTCAATACAAAAGTGACCTCTTATTTACTGCTATGCAAAACATTTTTATTATTTGGAGAAAAACTGAAAATATCTAGGTTAAATCAGCGCTTATTATTTCGTCCCATACGGGACTTGAATATTCGGTACTTATAATTTTCTATAAATATTTAGTCCTAAAAAGGACTATTAGGAAAAAAGCCATTTAAGGTTTTAATGTCCCGTAAGGGACAGAATACTTATAGAAAATATTCGCTATTTGTTTTTAAGTCCCATCGGGACGACATAAAAAAAAATTCCCGAACAGATATTATCCTAGCCTGAAATTATATCCCAATCATTGCAGTTAAAGTGAACTGCCAGGCGTTTATTGCACGTGAATCTTTAACTATAAAAATGTCATCGTCCGTTCCATAAAGAGGATCTTTATCATCATTTAAAGAAGCATACGCATCTAGCCTTTTCGGGTTTGATGTTGTTCCGGTATACAACTGACCAAACACATTGTAAAGATTAAAGTGAACTCCAAAATCAAGAGTAACAACGGGGAGTATATCTAATAGCACACCGCCACCGGCACCAACTCCAAATCTTGTTGCTGATTCCAGATCATACTCACCGCTTGGCACTTGAGAAACACCCTGAAACTTTACTGTGCCGCTGAAAGTGTTCACAGATACAAATCCATCAAGATAGAATCCAATAGGAGATAGTGGAACTGAAAAGTTAAATTCCGGTCCTGCTTTGAGGGAAAAGATTCCGTGAGAGTTTTCTATCTCGCCTTTTCCTGGTTCGCTTTCTCCATCACCGCTGACTGTTGAGTATTCAATTATACCAAACAAATTAAATCCCAGCAAACCAACTCTTGCTTTCGCGTGATAATTAAATCCACTGCTCATTCCGTATTTGGTTCCATTATAAAAATCAGTAGTCGAACCAGCATAATCTCCTGCGGGTGAGATGTATCCAAGTCCGCCGCCAACTTGAAGCGTTACTTGTGAATAAAGATTTGACGAAATAAAAACAAGTACTACCGTTATGAGCAAAGCTGCTTTTTTCATTTTTCTCTCCTTTTAGGATGTAAGATAACATTTATGAAATAGATTTTTTTCATTTCATAATTATCTCACGTTCTGAATTTTTAATTTGAAATTTAACAAACAAAAATAAAGATATGCGGCTTCAATTATTCTGCCAGTAAGATGCGAATAAATTTTGAGATCCGACAAAATGAATCGGTCAAAAGGAAAATTTTATGGTGTAATTTTTTCAGAATGAGCTTATTCGTTATTCTGATCTGCAGTAACAGCTCCGGTTTCATTGGAAATTTTTAGCTCTTTCGGTTGAAAGCTTTCATAAGTTTTCTTCATAGCATTTAACAAGCTCTGAACGTGCACCGCAATATTCTCCAGGTAACCGGATATTCTTAAAAACAACAGACTGTTTCTTAGCGATGATTGGTCACCTTTGATTCTGGATAGTTGTGTCAAATCAAAATTATCTACAATTTCTCTGAAATGTTGAGCAGTAAATTTTAAGTCCTCATATTTAGAAAAATCTTTGCTGGTAAGAATATCCTGTGCTTCCTTAATTTCTTTCCTCAAAAATTCCACAAGTTGTTTTATAGAATCATACTCGTCCTGGTAAGGCCTGGTATGATTATTTTCAATATGGTCAAAACTGCTTTGAGCTATTGCTTTAGCATTCAATGCTATTTCCTGGATACCATTAATTATCCGGCCATACTTTTTATCCTTTATCAAATCATCGGGTCTGAGCGTTTTAATTGTTCTGAACATATTAGCTGTAATGATGCGCGCTTTCTTATTTATCTTTTTTGAATCCTTTACCGCCTGTTTTAAAAGAATTCTGTTCTCCTGCCATAATCCGTCGAGTGAAAGTTCAATCGAATCTACAACTGAGTTAAGATAATCTGCGGTAGCACTGAATCCGTTAATGGTTCCATCGAGTCCGTTGCTTACACTGCTGTAATAAATTTTTTCCATCTCTTCCTCGTCAGCAGCGCGTTCTTTATGAATAAAATGTGTTCTGTAAAAGAAGAACGCTGCAAGAACCAGTAATATTCCTATTCCATAAATTCCACCGTAGAAAATTATCGTTGCAATAATTCCAGCAGCAGTAAAGGCAATGAACGCTGTTAAAAACCATCCGACAATTACAGTTAAAACACCATTAACTCTGTAAACAGCACTTTCTCTCCCCCAGGCTTTATCTGACAGCGAAGTTCCCATTGCAACCATAAATGTTACATAAGTCGTGGAGAGAGGAAGCTTCAAAGAGGTTGCAAAAGAAATAATCACACTAGCAACCATCAGATTAACAGACGCACGAAGAAGATCAAATGCAGGAGCATCGTTGTCTCCTAAATCTGGTTGAATTTCTTTGAATCGATGATTTATTTTGTTTCTTATGAAATCAGGAACAATTCTTTTGTAATTTTTTGAAAAGTTAACGTTCGCACGAACGATTGCTCTTGAAAGAGCCGATGATTCAAAGCGCTCAAAACCTTCGGTTTGTCTGCCAAGCTGGACTTCAGTTTTTGTAACTGATCTTGCTTTCTTTGAAACCCACAATGTTAAAACCATAATTGCTCCTGCACCCAGCAAGAAAAGAACATTGGTTTTTACGGGAGCTCTTAATCCTTCCATTAAAATTCCAAATGGATCTGAAGACCCGGCTACAATTTCATATGAGGCTAATCCTGCAAGTGGTACACCGATAAAGTTTACAAGATCATTGGCTGCGAATGCAAGCGCCAGCGAAAATGTTCCGGCAAGAACCACGGGCTTTAGAATATTTACTTTCGTAAACCATAGTAAAAACTGAAACACAATTGTCCAGAAAGCAAAGTTCACAAAAAGAATGAACTCTGTGTGACCTTTTACCCAGTCAATAGTTTCATCAGTAAGAAAAGAAATTCCTTTCAGTCCTTTGATGAGGAGAAAGTAAGCGATAAACGTTAAAGCAATTCCACCCCAGACAGCACCGTATCTTTTTATTGTCAACTTAATATCAAAAGAAAAAATTAATCTCGTAAAGAATTGAAATATTGCGCCTAATGAAAATGCGATTGCTATTGAAAGAAGTATTCCCGATACTATAACTAATAGCTGGTTTGTGTTGATGAAAGTAATGAACGCTGAAGCATCCTGACCGGCTTCAGCCAGTTTGAGAATTGAAACTGCCACTGCAGCACCAGTCAATTCAAAGACGAGAGAAACTGTTGTTGAAGTTGGTAAGCCGAATGTATTAAAAAGATCAAGAAGCAGCACATCGGTAAGCATAACCGCAACAAATATTATCATCACCTCGTTGAAATAGAACATCTGCGGATTGAAAATTCCTTTGCGGGCTACTTCCATAATACCAGAGGAGAAAATTGTTCCAACCAGAATTCCAAGACTTGCTACAATCATTATAATATGTCTTGGTGCTACTTTCGAACCAACGGCTGAGTTGAGAAAGTTCACGGCATCATTAGCAACGCCAACCATCAGGTCGGAAGCTGCCAATACCATTAGTATTACTACAATTACAAAATATATTTCCACGAGTTCAAAGAGAAAGAATTTTTGGAGATGGAACCTGTGAAAAATATGTTTTTCTTACTTCTACTCCAATGCTAAGTAATTGTTAAGAAGGGTTAAGTGTGCTTCTTTTTTGATTAATATTGTTCGATTTCCACAGAATAATGACTAAGCCCCATTAAGTCTAAAATCAATATTTTTAAGTGGTAATTATATCTCAAATTTTTAATCGTGGGAATTACAATGAAGCTAATTATTTCATTTCTTCTGGCTTTAAATATTTCATTTCTAACTTCTGCTCAAAGAGATGTTGAGGAATTGGTTGAGTATATGGTTGGCTCATTCTCGAGTAAAGAGCAGGCAGAGAAAGACAGCAGCTATTTTAATATTGAGCTTGAGATGGTTCAGATCTGGAAAGACAGAACTGATGGTCCCTGGATTTACATTGAGCAGGCAGTCGCAGAGACAAAAGATAAACCTTACCGGCAGAGAGTTTATCAAATCAAACAAAGAAGTGATGGAAAAATTGAAAGCGTAGTTTTCTCTATCCCTGATCCTCTTCGGTTTGCTGGGGATTATAAAAAAGAATATCCGTTGCTTCGTCTAACTCCCGACTCACTGTTATTAAGAGGGGGATGTGAAGTTGTTCTTTACAGAACTGACTATGGTCATTTTGAAGGAGGAACAATTGATAACAATTGTACGAGCGATCTGCGCGGCGCAAGTTACGCAACTTCTGAAGTTATGATTGATAGAGATAAAATGATAACCTGGGACCGCGGCTTCGATGAAGAAGGCAACCAGGTTTGGGGCGCAGCAGAGGGCGGATATATTTTCAAGAAAAAACTAAACAGATTCCAAAAGAGGTAGCATTCAAAATGAAAATTTTTAATATCATTCAAATTATTTTTCTATTCTTACTTATTCTCCCATTCAATCTTTATTCTCAAAGTTCTTTTGAAGAACAAAAAGGAACAAGAACAATTTATCTCATCCGACACGGTGAATATGATCAGGCTGATACAAGTGATTCTGATATCGGGAAGAAACTTACCCCACTTGGTATTTCACAGGCAAGATTAGTCTCTGCAAGATTAAAAGGAATGCCTGTTAAGTTTACTTCATTAAAAAGCAGTACGATGACGCGTGCAAGAGAAACCGCAATGGTCATAAACCAGGATTTTCCTGAACTAAAACTTCAGCAATCTACTTTGATTCGTGAATGCACTCCCCCAACCTGGCGGAAAGATATAATGGCTGATGAAACCGAATCCGATTTAAATATGTGTGCTAAAAATCTTGAAAAAGCTTTTGGGGAATATTTCGCTCCTTCGCCGGATGGAAATGACAGGAATGATATTATCGTGTGCCATGGAAACGTCATTCGTTACTTTGTTACAAAAGTTTTAAAAGCTGATCCAATGTCCTGGCTTCAAATGAGCATTGGCAACTGCAGTCTGACCATCATCAGGATTTTACCAGATGGTTCTATGAAACTAGCTGCTTACGGCGATATGGGTCATATACCACCGAATATGCAAACAGAAACCGGCGGAAATAATTCTCCGAAAGAATTAATAATTCCTGAAAATAAATAAACCTTATTACTTCTAAATGAAAACAGCAGTTGTGATAGGTGCTTCAGGCTTAATAGGAAAAACTCTTGTAAGAAAATTATTTGAAGACAATCGTTATAATTCAATAAAAGTTTTTGTTCGCCGTTCAATAAACATTTTAAATTCAAAGTTAGTAGAACACATTGTAGATTTTGATAAGATTACTGATTGGAAAAACAAAATAACCGGAGACGAACTTTACTCCGCAATGGGCACAACTATTAAAAAAGCAGGAAGCAAAGAAGCTCAATATAAAATTGATGTAACGTATCAATATGAATTTGCAAAAGCCGCCGCGGAAAACGGAGTAAGCAGTTATTTTCTGGTATCCTCTTCCGGTGCAAACGCTAAATCAAAACTTTTTTATGTGAAAATTAAAGGAGAGCTCGAAGAGAAAGTTAAGCTGCTTCCATTAAACAAAATCAGAATCTTCAGACCCTCTCTTCTTCTGGGAGAAAGAGATGAAAAAAGATTCGGTGAGAAAGCTGCAGAACGATTACTCAAAATTATTGTCCCGCTTTTCCCATTCTTAAAAAACCAGCGACCAATTGAGGGTGAAAAAGTTGCGAGAGCGATGATTGTATCTGCAAATGAAGATGATAAAGAAAGAATAAAAATCTTTGAACCGCTGGAAATTTTTCAACTGGCAGAAAAAATCTGACTAATTACTTCTTATAAAAATCTGTGTGAAATACGTTACACTATCTTCATCAAAAGCGACACCGACTCCTGTTAAATTAGAATTACTTTCAATATTACTTTTATGTCCGGGACTGTTCAACCACGCTGTAACCACAGACTGAGCGCTGTAGTTATATGCAACATTCTCTCCTGCCCAATTCCAGGAAATAGTTTCTCCGATTTTATTAATTCTTTCGTTAAAACCGTCGTGATTTATTGTGTGTGCGTTTGCCATATCCTGACTATGCTGCCTGCATTCATTTGCAATTATATCGTTCCATTCAAGTGCTGGCAGTCCAATTCCTGTTCGATGTAAATTTATTAGCCTGTGAACTTCTGCTTCAACATTGTTTGATGGAGTACCGTTGTTATTGTTGTTTGTTGTTACAGGATCATCTTCACAAGCGAAGGCAAGAAGTAAAACCTGTAATACTAAAAAAGAGATTTTTAATAGTTTGTTTTTCATTCCTCTTTACGAGCAAATATTATGCGAGTTTTTGCATTGATTTTATTATGAATAGTGTGAGTTTTTAGTTACACACACGAAGGGGAAGGTAAATTTGTTTTGAAGGTGGGGTGACCTTCGAGGTTTACAGACTACTAACGGTAAGCAACCTCGAAGGTTTTTACAAATTTCGAGGCAAGCAAGCCAG
>DATIJX010000024.1:0-16788 GCA_035478175.1 Ignavibacteriaceae bacterium | reverse complement strand
TGGCCGCCATCGGGGAAAGCATCGCTTCACTGGCCATTAAAAATAATAAAGCATCTTCCCTCTTTCGGATGGCAGCCGTTAGTGTTGACAGTGGATGAAGATACCTTCTCGCAGAAAGATGAAACTTTTATAAATGAAATTCCTGTAGATGTAAAAGTAATCAGAGCAAAGTCATTTGAACCATTTGATATCTATAAGAAATTCATTGGAAAAGGAAAAGACGAACAGCTTGTAGCTTCCGAAACAATTTCGAATAAGAATAAAAGTTTTACTCACAGGTTATCTATCTGGATAAGAATGAATATTTTTATTCCTGATGCCAGGGTTGGTTGGTACTTCCCTGCTGTCAAAGCAGGATTAAATTTATTTAAGCAGGAAAAAGTTGATGCGATTGTTTCTATTGGTCCACCTCATACAACACACCTGATAGGAAAAAAATTAGCTTCAAATTTTAATCTGCCACATATCCCTGTATTTATTGATCCATGGGTTGACATTTCTTACTATAGAAACTTTAAACGAAATAAGCTTACACTTAGCATTGACAATCGTCTGGAAAAATCCGTTCTGCAAAATGCTGCAGCGGTTGCATTTGTAACGGAAACGATGAAGGAAGATTATATAAAGAAGTATTCTTTCTTAAAAGAAAAATCAAATGTACTCTACTGGGGTTATAGTGAAGAAGATTTTAGGATTGATGATGGAAGATGGAAGACGGAAGATGGAAAGCTAAAAAACGTTAAAGTAATTTTGCATGCAGGAAATATATTTTCATATCAGAATCCTGTGAACTTCTGGAAACAAATAAAAAAAGAAAACGATTCTGGAAATAAATTAAAACTAAAATTTATTGGCACGGTGGATCCAGTTATTAAAGAAGCGATTGCAAAAGCTGGAATATCTGATCACACAGAATATTTAGGATTTCTTCCTTATAAAAAAATGCTTGAAGAAATTAGCAACGCAGACTTCCTGCTTGTTTGTGCAACTGAACCACGCCACGTTCCGGGGAAGTTATTTGAATACTTACGAGCGGGCAAACTGATTATCGCTTTCGGTGATGGAAATGAGGAAGTAAAAAAAATTCTTGATAATTCAAATGCTGGAATGATGTTTGGGTATAGTGATGCTGCGGAAAATTTTTTCAGAAATTATAAATCATTCAGCACAAAGCAGGAAGTTGTGAAGGGTTTTGAGAGAAAGAAAATTGCTCACGGACTAAGTGCGATTCTCGATAAGATTGCTATATAGTTCTTTATACTTGTTAACAACGACTTCAGAATTAAAATTTTTCAATACTTTCTTCCTGGATTCTTCGCTCATTTTTTTTCGAAGTTCATCATTGAAAAGAATTTTTAATAATCCATCAGATAACTCATCAGATGATTTAAGTTTTGCTAAAATTCCATTTTGATTGTTATCAATCATATCCGGAATTCCGCCGGCATTAAAAGCGACTGCCGGAGTTCCGCAAGACATTGATTCCATAATAGTATTTGGCAAATTATCCTCGAGGGAGGGAGCCGCAAAAATATCGGCTGAATTATAAGCCGCAACTATTTCCGTCTCAGATTTTAATCTTCCAAGCTGATTAACCTTAAATGGAATTTTTGTTAAAACACTTTCATCAATTTTACCAAAAACCGCCAATTCAATGTATGAAGCTTCTTTTAAAGTATTTATTTTCTTTAGGGCTTCAATCAAATATTTGAATCCTTTTCGTTCGTCACTAAGATTCATCGCACCGAACAGAATGATCTTTTTAGCAAGTGGAAGCTTCATTTTTTCCCGCGAGGAATTTTTGCTAAGTGGTTTATACAAATCCGAATCAATTGGGGTTGGAATGGTGACTACTTTTTTATTTTTCAGCAAGCCGCTTCTCGAAGCTTCCCTTCCTAACCATCTGCTTGTTGTAAGAATCGTCAGATCAAGATTATTGTAAATCTCTCTTTTCTGAATAAAAATTTTACTCGAACAATCCCGATTACTACTAATCCGCAGAGCAGGACATTGCTTACATTCAGATAAATATTTATCACAATCTGCCACATAATGACAACCACCCGTGAATGCCCACATATCGTGGAGTGTCCAGACAATTGGTTTACGCAGGCTTCCAATTTTTCTCAATGTGTTCAGTGAAAGAAATCCACCATTTATCCATTGTAAGTTGATAACATCTGCATTAACAATAAGTGGATGATTACTTATGTCTTTTCCAAAAAAAGGATTTGAAAATCGTCCTCTTGATTGATTGGTTAGTAATCGGATATAGCCCTCATCCAATATCAACCGATAATTATAATGAAGTTTTGATAAGATATTTGATGTCGTTGAATAAACTCTAGGATCAGAGCTTATTTTTTTTTGAACGAGCAATGCTGAATCAATTCCATTTATAGCTTGAGCATCTACTATCCTTTTACAGGCGATTGCAGCACCACCAGATAAATCCGAAGAACTTAAATGAACTACTTTCATTTAACTCTATAAGCAAAAATGTTTAACTGTAAATCCATTGTTGGATTAAATTTATTCAATTTATTTATAAAAGGCTGCGATCTGTTTTCAGGCTGCAAAATAAAATATCTGAATCCGGAGGATTCCAGCACCCGGATTATTTCTGAAAGTTTCTGTGAATTGCTGCTATATGAATGATATTCAACAAATATATTTTTTACGTTAGCTAAGCTTCCCTTGCAATCTTCTAATACTTCAACCTCTGCTCCTTCAATATCCATTTTCAGCATATCAACTGTTTGTTCTTTCTCCAGCAAATCCTTCAGTCTGAGAGTTCCTACTTTCGTTTTGTTTTTTTCAAGATGAATAGAAGAAGAATCTGCATTATCCAAACCCAATTCAATTCCATCGTTGTTTATCCAGACAGCTTTTTCAAACACCTCAATATTTTCGAGTGAATTGTTCTTGATGTTTCTATTCAGATACTCAACAATCTTTGGATTGGGCTCAAAAGCAATAATTCTTGATTGTGGATACATTAATTTGAAAAATGCACAACTGGTTCCAACATTGGCACCACAATCAAAAATAATTGGTGCTTTACTATCTGTTTCAAATCGGTAGTATTCTTCAACAAAAATTTCCTTGAACTGCCAGATAAAGGATAATGCATCAGGAACTAAGAATTTAAATTTTAGAAAATTAATCTCAACTGGCTTATTTCTACCATAATTTCCATAACGAAGTGATAGTCGAAGAAATTTTCTCTCTTTCGAGTTCGTAATTAATTTATGTATTCCTTTAAACCAGTGATACAACGTTGGATTCATTAAAAGAACTTCTTTTTTATCAGCTCAAATAGTGAGGGTAAAAATTTCAGTTTGTAAATTTCCATTTTCATCTGAGCTTTTGAATATTGTTTTAATTCTTTAAAAAGTGAATTATTAAATTTTGCCACTCCGGTTTGGGCTAAGTTAAACGCAAAAGCATGTTGACGCTCTAATGTGGAAAATAACCAGCCAAGAAGATATTCTCTTTGACCAAGATCATCATTTTCGAAAGAATTAATAAAAGTCATCTCTCCCCAACCAGGAGCTTTCTTTAATGATTCTTTCATCAACTTTTTAATCAGATTACTTTCAAACTCTTTATTCATCATCTCTATTGGCAATCTTACCACACCCTTAATCTTAATGTCAGAAAGCCAGAATCCGTATTCAGGTAATTCTTTTAGAATTGAATGTAGTTTATCTTCATAAAGATATGCGTCAATAATTCCCGGTTCGAATTCTGCCACCAGAATTTTTTTTATAATATTCTCATTAAGTGATTTAAATAATCTGAGATCTATTCCCTGTGAATCAGATTTAAACCAATCGACATATTCCAATTTTGCATTATCAAGTGCTTTTTGAATATGAATAGCATTTAACTCAATTTTTTTATCAACATTAAACAGATTAGAAAACAATAGAGGTTTTAGCCTCAATTGATCTGGTTCAAGTACGCTCGAACAATATGGAGATTTAGTTAAATAGAATCCTGCTTTACTTACATCTTTATCTAATGCAATAGAATTATAAACAAGTAATCTTTTATATTTACTTTTCTCGCTCTCAACAAACTGAAAATCTCTTTCATCTGCATCGAAAGCAAGACAGGTTGAATATTTTACTATCGGTTTCCATTTGTTGTGGATTTGCTCACTTGCACCTATATCAATAAGTACGGGAGGTTTTTCTATTAGAACTGATTCGCTAAGTATTTTATGAATTATGTTTTTCAACATTCAACAAAAAATTAATTCTTCAATTTTTGTATAACGGAGTTTAAAATATTTTTTCTAAAAAAATTTCTGAAATTTAAAAGTATTTCATGGTTCGGCTGCAAATCTTTTATCCCCTTTAACTCAATATTGTTATTTTCTAAATCCACGTCGAACTTGTTTGTTTTACTAGTATGAACTCCTGAACTATCAGCTCCAATATTTTTTATTCTGGATTTAACCGGATAAACACAATATGCATTATTTAGAAAGTGTGTATAAGTCCATTTAACTGACCAGGAATCAATTTTACCTGAAATCGAATTTTTCAACATTCGTGTCAGATCATCTCCACCATTATTAAAATATTCCACTCGCGACTTATCATTTATGAAACTTTGAAAATCCTTTATCTCCCAATCAGCTTTTTCCCATCTGTTTTTCCAGGTTCCCCAACCCCATGAAGAAGAACGAGGTGATAAGTAAAGAGGATGTTTGTAATTCTCAGGAATTTTTATCGGGAATGTATATCCTGTGACGGAAAAGATTCGTTGGTCATCCTCAAAATAATTTAACACTTCGTTCATATATTTCAGGAAGTATGGTGAGCTAATCATATCATCTTCCAAAACAATTGCTTTACCAGACAAACTAATAACTTCATTAACACCAACAATTACTGAATTGGCAAGTCCGAAGTTTCTCTCTCTCTCAATAATTTCAATTTTATTTGAGCCTTTTATCGTTTTTATAAAATTCCTAACTGCATCAACAGCCAGTATATCCTTATCACTTTTAGCCCCATCAGAAAAAATGAACAAAGTGGACTTACTGACAAGAGTATTATTAAGTAAGGATTCAACTGTCCTTTTAGTGTGTTCAGGACGATTGTAAACGAAGAGGACTACTGGAGCTAATTTGTTAGGGGACATTAACGTTTATTTAATAGTCGAATTTATTAAAACAAATATAATCTATTTGGAATAAAACGCTTTTATTTGTGGCTACTAAATGTGAAGCCCTGAACCAAATTATTGAATTCAGGGCTTTAAGATCAAAAGGTGAGGTTTATTTTATTAATGTCATTTTTTTAGTAGCAGAATACTCTCCTGAATACAAGGAGTAAAAGTAAATTCCACTGGGTAAATCTACTGCATCAAACTCAGCTTGATAATACCCGGGATCTTTAATCTCGTCAACTAATTTTAGTACTTCCTGACCTAAAGAATCGTAAATAATCAAGGAGACGTGATCTAATTGCGGTATGGAGTATTTAATGACCGTAACCGGGTTAAACGGATTAGGGTAATTCTGAAATAAATTAAAATCTGCGGGTGGAGCATTTACTTCAAGCTCTGCTGAGTATTCAAACCGACCATTATAATCAATTTGCTTCAGCCTGTAGATTAATCTTTCCGAGTTAACTCCAAAAAGATCATCCACAAAAATATACTCTTGCCTCTCAGTTGTTGTGCCTTTACCCTCAACAAATCCTACTGTTCTCCATCCAGTATCTTCTGAACGTCTTTCTAATTCAAAACCATAATTATTCAACTCAATAGCTGTTGACCAGTAAAGTTTAACGATACCGCTTGCTGATTCTGCTTTGAATGAAATTAATTCAACAGGAATCACAGGATCCGGTTGAACTAAATGAGCATCACCAGCAAGATCAAGATGATTATGAAGGACAGATAAGTCTCTTACATCATCAGGACCATCGTTATTAATACCAAGATCTTCCAAGACATCAAAACGCCAGTAGCCAACCAGACCGCTGTCAATTGTATTATAGTATGCACCATCCAATGGTGCATCTTTCAGAGCATTAATTTGCTGGCTGCTTTTCTGAAAATTCCAGATTCTAAGTTCATCCATCTGACCATCAAAAAAATCTGTTACTACATATTGTCCACTATGAAGCCTATAACCATGTGCTCCAACATAAAAATTATAGTCGTTGTTCAAAGCAGAATAATTAAAGTTATTCTGGCTATTTTGTAAAACACCGTTAATATACATTCTCATTCCCCCGGCACCCCAGGTAAATGCATAGTGAAACCAGGTATTTAGGTTCTGCCAAAAATTATTGTTACTAATCACATCAACTTCTATTGAAGGTGGTTTTTGAACCCTCGACTTCAACCGCCCATTTGAATAATCAAAAAAGACATAGAAATCTCCGTTATTCCATTGTTCTTCATTCTTTGACACAAAAGCTTCCCCTTGATTTCCTCCCGGCAGGGATATACTTCTAACTTTAACCCATGCTTCTATCGTTCCGTTTATTGTTGGGAAATAAGGATTGTTAAATGTGTTTCCATAATCGCCATCCCCATCAAAGTCCACTGCCTGCCCGAAAGGTGATTGAGGTGAGATTGTTGAAGGAACAAAATAAAGAATCACTAAAGAAAATAATATTATTTTTTTAATAATTGTCTTCTCCTGATTTGGTTAGAGATATAAACTCAATTACGAGCTAACTTATTATTTCGTTCTTCTACCTTGATACAAACCCGATTTTATAAGGACCGCTTGACGGAAATCCGGTGTAGTAAATCCTGTCTATATTGTTAATTCTTATATAAAATGGATATGCGACCTTATTGCCTGCCCAGTTATTATGAGTTTGATCCTTTGTGAAAAAAGGATTTGCAGGATCCTTTGTCCAGATTATTCCATCCGGAGAAGTTGCTTTACCGAAACCTGTTCCTGACTGGTTCATAAATATCATCTCATACTGACCATTTTTTTCGTATACATTAGCATAATAAACACCGCTACCTTCCCAGGGTTTATCGGCAATTAATATAGGATTTGATGGATGACGAGTCCAATTTATTCTATCATTTGAGGTGGCTAAAGCTATTTTTAAATATGGTAAGGAACGCATATAGTAATAGAGATAATAAGTATCACCAATTTTTATAATTGAAGATGGACCAAGTTGATATTCCATTCCAGAGGTGCCATAAATTACCGGAGTGGGGTGTTTAACCCAAGAAATGCCATCTGCAGAAAAAGCATAACCAATATCCCAACGTCCCCAAGGATCAGACCAACCTGAGTAAAACATGTAATACATACTATCCTCATACATTACAGCGCCTGGATGAACTGCTAAGTCATCCCAAGAACCGGGAGAGCCTGGAGAGAGAACAGGATCAGAAACAGGTCGATTCCAGTTAATCCCATTCATCGATTCAGCATACATCATATATTTATTACTTCCACCGGCATCTCCTAAATACCACATTTTATAAACACCATCTACATTTATTACATTTGGTTGACCAATCCCGTGTGTTTCAAAAAAAGTTCCCGACGGACTTAAGAATGGATTTCCATCAAAATCTACCCAGTTGCCAGGTGGTGTCGAACCCCATGTTACCCAGATGTAAACATTTCCGGTTCCTTGACCGGTTGGTTCTAAAACCAAATTGACTTGAGTAGTAAAACCGGCAAATATCATTATGTCGGTTTCGCCTGTATAAAGAACAGCATTTGCGCTGTCGCTCGCATCAACTTTAAGATGCCACTCACCCGCCTGAATATCCTGCAATAAAATATCTGCAGTAGAATCTGAAAGAATATTCATCACACCGGATATTGTGTCATAACCCTGCTTGGCTAAAAATGCTTCCACCCATACCACATTATCTGGTGCATTTTCTTTATCTATTCTGAGAATTAATTTGCCAGATTTTTGATCGGATGCATTTGTTGAAGTCGGTTCATTTTGAGAGCAGTTAATCAGGAAGAGAAGAATAAATAAACTACTCAAAACAGCAAAGTTTTTCATAGTTAACCCCATTATTTTTATTATAGATAAATTTCTTTTAGAAACTTAGAATAATTAATGTTGAAAATCAATCGCCGCAACTCAAAGGCAACTGCTGCTAAATAGCAGGCTTATTCTTGAAATTTATGAAAATCGATTATAAGTGAGGTATAATGTGGATTGCCATCTGCATTCCTGCTGTCATTTATAAATGACCTTTTAATAAAACCATTTTCGTCATTGATGTAACCTTGATGAAAATTTCCGTTTTCGTCCCAGTATTCAACTGGTTTTGCTTTGAAATTATTTTCCTCAAATAATTTAGATAAAGCTTTGTAATTGAATAAATTTCTATGATCATCTGCACCTACTCCTGTTCCGCCTGGCTTTACTTTGTTAATATAATCGGCATCTTTATGAAAACCATCAGGAACTGCTATTCGAATATTAACATCTTCAGATGAATACTTGAAAAAGTTACTAAGCATTAGCTTTAAATCTTTTTCTGATAAATGTTCTAATACATGCTCAGCAAGTATCCTGTGAATCTTTTTTTTAGTAAAATATTTTTTGAAATGGTTTTCATTCGTTAAATCAAGTGTAACGATGTCAGTTGAAAACCAACCCTTATAATTTGTCGGACCTGCGCCAACAACAATCTGTATTCTATTATGTGTGGTTAAATAAATATACCATTTTAATTTTTTCCAAATTCGTATAAATGGAATCAGTTGTTTATAAACAAATTGTTTGAAATGTTTATACATTGTTAAATTCCTAAACAATTTATTGATTTATAAAAGATACTTGTGCGCTTTTTAAAGAAAATACCCGGGGCAATACCAGAAAAACTTAGATGTTTAAAACCTGACATTAATAAAAATTCAATTCCAAGATTATAGTCCGCTCTTTCTGAATCATCAAGGATAATTACTCCTGACTCAGAAATATAATTGATGCTATTTTTTAAGCATTCGTTTCTGTATAAACCATCAACAATAATAATCTCAAATCTTAATTCATCCGATATCAGTTTCAAATAATCTTCTGATGTAGAATCTGTAACAATTCTAATTTCAACATTGTTGGGCTTATTAACTAAAATTTTTTGGAAATAAATTTCATTGTGTTCCACTGAAACTACTTTATTCACTCTTTCTGCAAAAAAAAGAGTAGAATTGCCACTTCCAAATTCAAGTACATTTAAATTTTTAGTCAATCGTTCCTTTAAAAAATCTATTGCCGAAAATGTAAACCAGGGTATTGGAGTAATTTCTCCATCAACTGATTGACCTGATCTGAATGATTCAAACCAGCCGGTTTCTAATAAATAACCAAATGAACGAAACGAAATTAGTTTCGCTAAAACTTTCGGTTCAAGGATTAAATACGTGAGTGTTTTAATTTTTTCTTTTATAGTCAAAATAATTTATCAGATATTGAAAAAAAGTAATTAACAAAACAGACTTTATTATCATTCTAAACTGAGATTTAAATTGTTGGTGAAGTGATAGCATTAAAATTATAGAAGAGTAAGAAATAACCGTTGCAATCGCAGCTCCAATTATTCCATAATTTGGAATTAGAATAAGATTCAGAATCACATTCAGCAACATTCCCATCAAGTTTCTGTTAAACGACAGTTTCGTCAAATTTTCATTAATCAAATACTGGCTGCTTGCAACACCGATAAAAACCGCAACACCAGCCCAGATGTATATTGTTAGAACTGGTGATGCAGATGAAAATTCACTGCCAAACAAAAGCTGAATTATCTGATCAGAAAAAATTGTAACCGGAATAGCTATTCCGATGGCTAGCCACGTTAGCAGGTCGTAAAGCTTTTGCATCCGGTTGTTGTAAAATTCCAGGCTCACATTTTTTGCGTTTATAATTGCAGGAAATATCGAGTTGCACAATGTTACAGGAATAAAATACCATGCTTCACTTAGCCGCACAGCCACTGAATAATATCCGACTGCTTCTATGCTCATCATATTTTTTATCATAATCTGATCAATCCTCATATATACCATCACAACAATTCCCGAGAGTGCCAGTGGCCAGGAATCCTTCAAGAGTGAAGTTGCAATTCTTTTGGAATATTTCCAGCTGAATATTGAAAGTTTGTTGAATTGATAAACTCCTACCAGTCCAATTGCCAATACAGCGTATTCGAATACAACTGAAATTACAAAATAGATAAGTGGTGCTTTAAGTAAAATCAAAATGATCTTAAATACAGATGCTAAGATTACCGAAGCTGATAAAGCATAAGCATTATACTTTGCCTGAACAAGCCCTCTGAAATAATATTCTATTACAGAGAAAGACTGGAACAGGAATGAACCAGAAAGAATCATTATCAGGATAGTGGTGAAAGTGTCTTCACCAGATAATAACAACGTTATTCCAATAAGAACTATAGCACAGATACTGCCTGCAATTCTGAGATAAAACACAGTTCCGTTTATTTCATCTTTCTTATCGGGATGTTTAACGATTTCGCGGGTTGTAATTGATTCAAGTCCAAGTGTACTTAACGATGCGAACAGCCAGAAGAAACTTAATGCGTAGCTGTAAAGTCCGAAATCTTTTGGACCGAGATACCTGACAACAAAAATTGAAACGACGAAAGAAATCCCCATCCGAAGAAATCTTTCAAAAAAGAGCCAGGATGTGTTAGCAAAATATTTTTTAAATGAATCGGATGAGAAATCTATCTTGGTCTTAATATTTCCCTGAGGATCATTCAATTCTTTTCTTTCCCAAAAAACTTTTTCCTGATATTTAATCCAAAACCTATAATCAGACCAAGCATAATGATTGAGCTGAAAGTAAGTGAAAGATATTTTGAAATCACAAATGACTCCGGCAGATAAGTAAATTCAATTTTGTGATTACCCTCGGGTACCACAATTCCTCTGAAACCATGATTTGCACGATAGATTTTCGTTTCAACTCCATCTATAAAAGCTTTCCAGCCTGTGTGGGCTTTGAATATTTTGTAGTCAGTTTCACCGCTCATATATGTATCACCTAAAAAGAGGAAATTGTTCCCGCTGGCATTCACATTAAGCTGAATGTATTCATCTTCAAATTTTTCTATATTGACGAAAGCAGTTGTGTCTGGAGCTTCAAGACCTTGAATTTCTTCTTCCGTAAAAGCAATAAACGCTGGATCAAACTGGGTGTTTTTAACCATATTTATTATTTCAATCGCCGGTTTTTTTGCGACCTGGTTCACAAAGTAAGCCCTCGGTAAGACATTTCTATTTAAATAAACATAGGACTTATCACCTGAATAAATGAGCTGTAAATCAGGTGAGTTGACTTCTTTATCGAAGACAATGTATTTAACATTCAACATTCTCCAGAAAGTTGGATTAGCCGGAGAACCAAGAATATCATAGTAATCCTGGATAGCACGCGGTTTAATTCCTGAGTAACCATAAATATCGTACATTAAAAAGTAAGCGAGAAAATTTGCGTTCTGATTCAAGGAACCGATCGAACCATCCTGCTTCAAATTTAAAACTCTGTAAATTGATTTATCACCGCTATTCTCAATTGCCTGGATATAATCAGGCTTAACAAAGAGTTGTTCAATATTTGAATTCTCAATAAATGTTTCGCCGCGGTAATTAATTCTGAAAAGATCAATTACCACTAATACTATAATCGCGATGACCATAAGGTCTGCACTTAATTTTTTCTTTACGAAAGCAAAAGCAAGTCCGAAAGTTGCAGCTGTGAAGAAAAAAGCGAGGCGAATATCTGCCAGAAACATATCACCCATATAATCGTGTATTGCCTGAAGTCTCGCACCTTTTTGCGGATCGCTGGCAGCACGGGCTATAAACCAATCTTTAATTGGTGAACCAAGAAGTAGTGTCAGAATAAAAATTCCGGATAAAACAAAAAAAGTATTGCGAATAATTTTTCCAACTTTTTCATCGGCACTCTCTCTTAAAGAAATAATTTTTACTAACGCTAAACCCGCAAGTATCGGGAAGCTTAGTTGTACGAGCACAAGTATCATCGAAGGGACTCTGAACTTGTCAAAGAACGGAAAGTAACTGAACATCAAATCATAAACGAGTGGAAAGGTTCTTCCAAAAGATATTAATAGAGCAATTATAGAAAGAATAGTGAAAAATCTCACCAAAGGATTCTTCCAATTAACTATCATAGAAAAGAGAGCAAGGAAGAAAATTATCACGCCCATATACATTGCAACATCAACGAAAGGCATCTGCCCGAAATATGTGTTCACTTCAACAGGCTGGTTCTGAGAGAGTGGACCCTGATATATAGATTTACCAAATCCATAATATGAAGGAATGATAAATGTTAGAATTTCACCAGGTGAGAAAGACCAGTTGGTTGCATACTGGTAGAAATCAGATTCTGACTGTTGTGTCGGACTGGTTCCTTTTTCAAGAATGCTTTCTGTTCCTCTCGTTGAAAAAGGTGTGTACTCATAAATCTGAGTTAGGTTATCTGACTGTATTAGTAAACCGATAAAAACTGCTAAAACAAAAACTGCCAGAGATTTTAAAAGTTTTGTAGTAAGAAGTTTATCTTTTATTCTGATTGATCTCAGAAAGAAGTAGATGAAATAAATCATCACTGCAAAAAAGATGTAGAAGATTATTTGTACGTGCCAGCCGAGGAACATCGCATCTATAAAGAATATAAGCAGGAATATTTCCAGAATTTTTATTCGTTTTTGAAAATTGAATAGAAGAAGAAAGACAACAGGAAAAACCCAGAGCCCTACAAGCTTAGTTACGTGCCCGATAAAAAGAAACACAACCAAACCTGTGCTAAAGGCAGTAGCCAATGCAACGAGAAGACTGACTAATTTATTTTTCGTTTGAAGATAGAAAAATGTAAACATTGTATAAGCAAGAGCAAGCAGAAAGAAAGTCCATTTGGCGTAATCGACAATAAAGGGGCTGGTGAAAATATTGCGTAAAGTTGTCATAGTAACGTAGACAAGATTAAACCACTTGTATCCGACTGAGATTGCATAAGCAGGCATTCCACCAAATACATAAGGATTCCAAAGAGTGTATTCGCCTGTGCTGTTATCAATATAAGTTTTTGCACTCATACTGGTTATTATATCACCCGACTGGAAGGTCTTCCCTCCGAAATAAAGCGGAGAGAAGAAAAATAAAAAGAGAGCCAGAATAACCAGCACAAATATGGGAATGTGAAATTTTTCAGGTATGTATTTACTTAAACTAAATGTTGAAAAGAAAGTTGCTTTTTCTTCTTTGGATGTTTTAATTGATTTGGTAGGTTTTTTTGTTGACATATTATTCTAAAAATTTTATTCTTTCTTTGCGATGAAATTTATTCCCGAGCCTGTTTTACTTTCACTCGTAAAATCCAGGTTCATCATAATTAAAGTAAATGGAAATGTTAACAGATAATATAAAGGTAAAATTAAAAGAAATAGTTTGGAGATATTCAATAGAAGCATCGGGTACTTTATGCCAAGCCGCCACGCTTTATCTCCCCAGAATCCATAAGTGTATCTGCTTTTGTAAGTGAAAAATCCAAGTGGATGAAGTTTCGATTCGAGATCTTCTTTTGAGTAACCATCTCTTGCGTGTTCACCAATAAAGCTTTCTTCTTCTTCTTGATGAACATCACTCCCGCCATAAATGGAAGGAGAATTAATTAAAAGATATCCGCCTTTTTTCAGTGCATTATAAAAATTTTTGAAAACAGTTACATCCTCTTGAATATGTTCCATCACATCAACACAAACAATTAAATCAAATTTGTTTTGATGGTTTATGGAAGTTAAGTCTTCAATTGCAAATGCTACATTGCTAATTTTTTTCTTATTGAAAAAATCTCTGCAGTCATCAATCCAGTCTTTCTTAACATCAACGGAAAGAATGTTACATGGTTTAAGCTTTGTAGCCATTAAATATGTGTATTGCCCAAAACCAGAGCCTGCATCATAAATAGCAATGTTTGTATTGCCGATTTTCTTTCTAAGTTGTATCAATTCACTTCTAACGTACCACGAACGAAGGAACATCAAGTCAAGTGTTTTGTAAAAAAAGATTCTTAGGAAAGGAAACTTGCGGATAGTATCAGCAAAAATATTCTTTATCGGGTCGTAATACATTTCAAAGATGGAAGATGGTAAATGGGAGATGGTTGATATAAGTCATTCACTCATTTGGTTTGTGTAGGAAAAAAATAAATACGATACTATTAAAATTTGGATCTATCATTTTACATCTTCCGTCTTCCATCTAACATCTTCCATATTTCATCTTCCCTCTTCCATCAAACATCATACATCTTAACTTTTATCTTTAATCACATATTCCCGGTCGTCCATTGCATTATGCACGATGACTTCGCCAAGCAATCCCACAGCAAATAACTGAACACCGACTATGATCAGCAACATACCAAGAAAAATCATTGGTCTGTTACTTAAAGGAATTCCTTGAATCCAAAGAACCGTTAAGTAGCCTAGAACTATAAAACCTGCAAGAAATGAAATTGCACCAAGAAATCCAAAGAAATGCATCGGACGCTTAATGTAACGAGTGACAAAAATAACTGTAACGAGATCAATGAACCCCTTGAAGAAACGAGAGATTCCAAATTTTGTTTTACCATATCTTCGCGGGTGGTGCATTACAGGAACTTCCGTGATAGTATAGCCCTGCCATTTCGCAAGCACGGGAATGTATCGATGAAGTTCACCATAAACATTTACATTTTCAACAACTTCTTTCTTGTAGGCTTTTAAGCCGCAATTGAAGTCGTGAATTTTTATTCCACTGATAACTCTCGTAACAAAGTTGAAAAATTTTGAAGATATTTTTTTTATAAATGGATCCTGTCTTTTTTTCTTCCAGCCGGAACATAAGTCGTAACCTTCTTCCAGCTTTTTTAAGAGACTGTGAATCTCCTGCGGATCATCCTGCAAATCTGCATCCATAGTAACAACTGCATCACCGGTTGCCGCCTTAAAACCAATATGCAGTGCAGCAGATTTACCATAGTTTTTTCTGAAGCTCAAGTATCTGAAACGGTTATCTGTTTTCGTGATCTCTTTCAGTTTTTGCAGAGAAGAATCCGTACTTCCATCATCGATAAGAATCACTTCATAATTAATATTTATCCTGCTCAGCGCTTTTCTTAATTCGTGACTTAGCGGAATAATTGATTCTTCCTCGTTATAAAGAGGAATTACGATAGAAATTTTTTTAAAAGAAGATCTTACTCTTTCTGATTGGGCTGATTGATTAGGTTTGTGATGATAGCGTTTTCTGCGGCTGTTGTAACGCTTATAGCCAAAGGTTTGCTGTTTTGGTGTATCCTGTTGGGGTTCCTTTTCTTCCACTTACTAAGTCTTTTCTGAGATTATTTTAACTGTTAGAAAACATTGAAATTTCAGCATTAAACTTTATTTCAAAGTTAATTCAATCCCTAATGAAATACAATTTTTTAATAGATATCCAGAATCTTGCTCATGGTCACTCATCCATTACCTCATCATTATTTTATCTTGACTTTTTTGTATAGATAACGTAAGTTTGAACCACAAAACAGGAATCCATGTTTGAATATCAATAGATATTATTTAGGAAATTAAATGAGCTCAACAGAAGTATCAAAAATAGAAGAACTGGCAAATAAAGAGTATAAGTACGGATTCATTACTGATATTGAAGCTGATACCCTCCCGAAAGGTTTAAACGAGGATATCATCAGACAGCTTTCAGCAAAAAAGAATGAACCTGAATTTATGCTTGAATGGAGATTGAAAGCTTACAGACACTGGTTAACGATGAAAGAACCTCACTGGGCAAATGTTCAATATTCTCCCATAAATTATCAGGACTTATCTTACTATTCAGCTCCAAAGAAGAAACCAACCTTAAAAAGTTTAGATGAAGTTGACCCGGAAATGCTTGAAGTATATAAGAAACTTGGAATTTCTCTTGATGAACAAAAAAGGTTAACCGGTGTTGCAGTTGATGCGGTATTCGATAGCGTTTCTGTTGCAACCACATTTAAAGATAAACTGAACGAAATGGGGATTATCTTCTGCTCTTTTTCAGATGCTGTTCAAAATCATCCTGATCTTATAAAAAAATATCTTGGAAGCGTTGTTCCTTATACCGATAATTTTTATGCCACATTGAACTCTGCTGTATTCAGTGATGGTTCATTCGCTTACATACCAAAAGGTGTACGTTGTCCGATGGAGCTATCAACATACTTCAGAATTAATGCAGCTAATACCGGACAATTTGAAAGAACTTTAATTGTTGCCGATGAAGGTTCGTACGTTAGTTATCTTGAAGGATGCACAGCACCTATCAGAGATGAAAATCAATTGCACGCAGCGGTTGTTGAATTGATTGCTCTCGATAATGCTCAGATAAAATATTCTACTGTTCAAAACTGGTACCCCGGTAATAAAGAAGGCAAAGGCGGCATATTCAATTTTGTTACTAAACGTGGTGCCTGCAGAGGAATAAATTCGAAAATTTCGTGGACACAGGTTGAAACTGGTTCAGCAATTACCTGGAAATATCCAAGCTGTATTTTACAGGGTGATAATTCTATTGGTGAATTTTATTCTGTTGCTTTGACAAATAATATGCAGCAGGCAGATACTGGTACAAAAATGATTCATCTCGGTAAAAACACAAGAAGCACGATTATCTCAAAAGGTATTTCTGCAGGAAAAAGTCAGAACAGTTATCGTGGCTTAGTCAAGATTGCA
>DATIJX010000023.1:0-1690 GCA_035478175.1 Ignavibacteriaceae bacterium | reverse complement strand
CATCCGGGATATTCACAAAAAACCAGTGTCCATTGAAGAAAAGGGTTTATTTTTGCAGCAAGATATTGATTACTTAAAAAATCATTTGTTCACAAAATGTTCTATCCTATGAAAAAGATATTTTTATTCGGACTGATAATAACAATAGCCATTGCTCACATTGCCTGCACGACGCCGCCTCAACCGGTTATTGCCGAAAACGGAATGGTTGTTTCCACAAGTTCTTATGCTTCAAAAGTCGGCGTTGAAATTCTGAAGAAGGGCGGCAACGCCGTTGATGCTGCCGTTGCTGTTGGATTTGCACTTGCTGTTACATATCCGTCAGCAGGAAATCTCGGCGGAGGGGGATTTATGGTCATTCATCTTGCGGATGGAAAAAATATTTCAATTGACTTTCGTGAGAAAGCACCACTCTCTGCACACAGAGGTATGTACTTAAACGAAGCCGGTGAGTTTGTTCCCGAACTCAGCCAGCAAGGTACAACTTCCGCAGGCGTTCCGGGAAGTGTTGCTGGATTAATTTATGCACTCGAAAAATACGGAACGCTTTCACTCGCAGAAATAATTCAGCCAGCAATTGATCTCGCAAGAAACGGATGGCGACTTGAAAAGAGAGATTCTATTTATTTTGGCGGTAATATTGCCCTCTTTGAAAAGTATCCGTCATCTAAAAAAATATTCACAAAGAACGGTGAGCCATACTACACAGGTGATCTGTTTGTTCAGACTGATCTTGCGTTGACACTCGAACAAATAAAAGAAAACGGCAGAGATGGTTTCTACAAAGGCAAAGTTGCCGGGCTTTTAGTTGAACAAGTTTCATCATTAGGTGGATACATAACTTTAGAAGATCTTGAAAAATATCAACCAGTGGAAAGAGAACCGATAGTTGGAACTTATCGTGATTATGAAGTTGTCTCAATGCCGCCTCCTAGTTCAGGAGGAATTGCATTAGTCCAGATGCTGAACATTCTTGAAATCTATAATTTGTCTGATGATGGTTTTGGAAGCAGCCAGTACATTCATCGTCTTGTTGAAGCAATGAAGTATGCTTATGCTGACAGAACATTTCATCTCGGCGATGCAGACTATTATCCTGTTCCAAAAGACCAGCTTATATCAAAAGAATATGCTAAAACAATTTTCGAGAGAATTGAATCAACAAAGAACAAAGCTGTGCCTTCAAATGAAATTAAAAGTCTGGATGTTTCAGTTCTTCACGAAAGCACGGAAACAACCCACTACTCTGTTTATGATTCTTACGGGAATGCTGTGAGCACTACAACTACTATCAACTCTTCGTTCGGTTCCGGGATTGTTGTTGAAGGTGCGGGTTTTCTTCTCAACAACGAAATGGATGACTTCAGCGGGAAGCCGGGAGTGATGAACCAGTTTGGACTTCTGGGAACTGAAGCGAATTCCATTCAGCCGGAAAAGAGAATGCTTAGCTCAATGACGCCGACTATCATTCTTAAAGATGGTGAACCATTCATCATCATCGGTTCGCCGGGAGGCTCGCAGATTATTACAACCGTGCTGCAAGTGGTAATTAATTGTATCGACTTTGATATGAACATCCGCCAAGCAATTGAAGCACCGAGAATTCATCATCAATGGATGCCCGATTCAATTTTTTATGAGATGGGTGCATTGACAGAAGCAGTGAAGAAAGAGTTGACTGATATGGGTT
>DATIJX010000022.1:0-10188 GCA_035478175.1 Ignavibacteriaceae bacterium | reverse complement strand
AAGCGGTAATTGATGATAATACACTAAATGAACTTGAAGAAATCCTCATCTCCTCAGATATGAGTGCAAATCTATCTGAAAAAATTATCAACAATCTGAGAATCAATTTAAAGACCGAAAAAGATAGAACTCTATCCAACATTCTTGAACTTCTAAAAACTGAATTGCTAATAATTCTCAACACTGGACAAAGCAGCATTGCTTCAGATGAAAATAGAGATAAGATTAAGCCGTATGTAATTCTCATCGTTGGTGTTAATGGAGTAGGGAAGACGACCACAATTGGGAAACTGGCAAGTAACTTTAAAAAAGCCGGGAATAAAGTTATCGTTGGTGCAGCAGATACTTTTCGTGCTGCTGCAAACGAGCAATTAGATATCTGGGCACAGCGTGCAGGAGTTGAAATCATTCAGCACAAACAAGGAACAGATCCTTCCTCAGTTGCATTCGAAACTGTTAAAAAAGCAATTGATGGTGACTACGATATTGTTTTGATTGATACAGCAGGAAGACTTCATAGTAAAGTTAACTTAATGAACGAATTAAATAAGATTAATAAAGCAATCAGCAAAGTGCTCCCTGGTGCTCCCCACGATACCTATTTGGTTCTTGATGCAACCATTGGACAAAATGCAATCGTTCAGGCAGAAGAATTTTCTAAAGTTACAAAGCTCTCTGGTCTGGTAATCACAAAACTAGATGGTACGGCTAAAGGCGGCACTATATTCCAGATTTGCGAGACTAATAAAATTCCAGTTAAATACATTGGTGTCGGTGAGAAATTAGACGATCTGCAGACATTCAATCCTTCATCATTTGTTGATGCTTTATTCAGGAAAAATCAATCTGACTAGTTATGTTTTTTAAGAAAACACCACATAGAGTCTTTGATTATATTCCACGCTTCTATAAACCTGAAGACGATAAAGATGAAAAGTTAAAACGTAAACTTGGTTTCAGAAGACAAATGAAAATGAACAGAAAGAAAAAGAGTCCGATGATTTGGTTATTGCTAGTAGTTATAGCTGTTTATATTTATTTGAAACTGACAGGGATTGTATAAAAAGGGTATCTATTAGTTTACATAATATACATTATCGGACAATTGTTTTAGATTTTCTTAAATCTTGCAATATTTTCATCCTTTCCAAAGACTACCAATTTATCTCCCCATTTCAATTTGTAATTCGGATCGGCACTGATGATTAACTCATTACTCTCTGAATCATCGAATAAATCCTGAGGATGTTTGATCATTAAAACTTCCAAACCGTAACTGCTCCTGATTTTAAGATCTGCCAAACTTTGCCCGGCAAGATTTGTATCTACTGTAATTTCGGCTATTGAATATCCTTTTGCAACTGTTGATGTTCCTCCTGAGTTTCCGAGTGTTTTAAGCTCATCAGATAAACCCTCCGGCAGATTTAGCTTTAATGTTTCTCTGTTGTATATAGATAAAACTTCCTGGCGATAAATACCGCCAATTATTTTACTTTCAACCTTGTTTGATATCACTGGGATGCAATCTACATTAACTTTGCCGAAGAGTCTTATAACGTGGTCCAGATCATCATCTGGTGTAACAGTTACAAACTGCGGATTAGCAATATCGTTTGCTACTAAAAAGTCTTTTACGTTTTCGTATTCGGTCATAATTGGTCTGAGCTCAACCTCAGTGATAACAGCAGTAATTTCTTCTCTATCATTGACTGTATAAAAAGAACCGCCAGGACTTTGAATCATTTTACCAATGAGTTCAGTCAATTTTGTTTTTTCGTGAATAATGTTCAATGGTTTAATATCTATATTCCTAATTAGAATTCTCTTTAAAAGATTTGCTTCCCGTCCTTCATATACCTGGTAACCCTGTGCCTCCAAATGCTGAACGTGAACAGAGCTTTTAAGAATTATTCTGGTGAATGTTGTACTCACAATTACAGCAAGCATTAATGGCAAAATAAAACTGTATTCCTGAGTCATCTCAAATATTATTAGTATGGCTGTGATTGGAATTGTATTGATGCCACCAAGCATCGCACCCATACCAACAAGAATATAAGTAGTTGTGTCCAGTTCCATTCCCAAAAAGCTGTTAGCC
Organism: Ignavibacteriaceae bacterium; assembly: GCA_035478175.1. GTDB lineage: Bacteria > Bacteroidota > Ignavibacteria > Ignavibacteriales > Ignavibacteriaceae > IGN2. Next base: position 8,090 of record DATIJX010000022.1, on the reverse strand, counting down.
GCAGTAGCAAATAAGAAACCAACACAAGCACCCATAAACAATGAAGGTGCAAACATTCCACCAAATCCACCTGAATTTATTATTAGCGGAACAAGAAGAAATTTTAAACCGAAAAGAATCAGAACTACTTTCCAAATGTGCTGTCCACTAAGAATATTATTAATTGCCGAGTAACCAATTCCAAAAATATCTTTAAAGAAATAGCCGCTTATGCCAACGAGTAATCCAACAATAATCATCAAAAGCCATTGTGGAACACCTTTATCAAGCATTTTCTTTTTCAAAAAATGGCTCGTTGAATTATTGTATCTGAGGTATAAGACTGAAGCGAGTCCAGCAATCAAACCTAATACTGCATACATATAAAGATAATGATAGCTCCCTGTTTCAGGTGAAGCGAACATGAAAACTGATTCATTACCTAAAAGTTCTCTTGAAATAGTGCTTGCCGTAACTGATGCAAGTATTACAGCGGATAAAGTTGGTGCCTTAAAATCATTTAATAAAATTAATTCAATCGCAAAGAAGACACCTCCGAGTGGAGTATTGAAGATTGCCGCAATCGCCGCTCCAGCACCAGCAGCAGTGAATACTCTTCTTCTTGAATCTGATAAGCCAATTAACTGGCATACTTTGCTTGAAACTCCCCCACCGAGTTGTGCCGCAGGTCCCTCTGGACCAACAGTTCCACCAGAACCAATACAAATTACCGGTGCGAAGAAATGAAAAATTGTTGTCTTTAAAGGAATGTATCCACCTTTGAGAGAAACAGATTTGATAACTTCAGGGACTCCTTTTTTTGCAGCAATATCAGGAGCCAATCTAATCATATAGGCTTGTATAAGCATTCCGATTGCAGGTAAAACTATTACAGCAGCAGCACCGAGAAAGTAAAGTCCTTCAGCAGTTTGCTCAAAGAAGATTTTGTTAAAGAAGTCAATTGAATTGTGGAAAAGAACCGCAGCTAATCCTGCAACAATTCCAATGATTATTGCATAAATTGTAAAGCTGAGATAGTCGGGCAATGTTATTTTTGTAAGCTGCTTCTGAAAGAACTCAGTAATAGACTTTGCCCATAAAAATATTTCAGAGGATTTTTTCTTTTCTTCCTGGTTCAAAATGATTTAATAAATATCACTTATCATATTTGAAGAAACCCTCACCAGTTTTTCTGCCAAGCTTCTTTGCTGCTACCATTTTCTTCAGCAATGGACACGGTCTGTACTTGGAATCATTATACCCATTGTAGAGAACTTCCATAATAGCCAGACAAACATCAAGTCCGATGAAATCAGCAAGAGTTAAAGGTCCCATTGGATGATTCATTCCGAGTTTCATTACGGTGTCAATATCCTGAGCTGATGCAACTCCTTCCATCAAAGCAAAAATGGCTTCATTGATCATTGGCATTAACACACGGTTGGATATAAATCCTGGATAGTCAAATACTTCAACCGGAACTTTGCCCAATTTTTCAGCAAGGGATTTAATTGTCTGATAAGTTTCATCGCTGGTTGAATAACCACGGATTATCTCAACAAGCTTCATCATGGGTACAGGATTCATAAAATGCATGCCGATAAATTTATCCGGCCGGGTTGTAGAAGATAATTCAGTAATTGAGATGGAAGAAGTATTACTGGCAAAGATAGTATCCGATTTAACTATTGAGTTTAACTTGTTAAAAATAGATAGTTTAGTAGCTTTATCCTCGAATACGGCTTCTATAACTAAATCAATGTCATTCGGCACTTTTTCCAGCCCTACAGTCTTATTGATGTTTTTGAGTGCATTCTGCTTGTCTTCTTCTTTGATTACTTCTTTCTTCACTTGTCGATCGAGGTTTTTACCAATTGTATCAATAGATTTGTTAGCTAACTCTTCACTAACCTCAACTAAATAAACACTGAAATTATTTTGTGCGAATACATGGCAAATACCATTGCCCATTGTTCCACCACCGACGACTGCAATTTTTTTAATTTCCATTTTATGACCCCTTTCTAATTATAGTTTTTAACTATTAATGCTGCTGCTTCTCCCCCACCAATGCAGAGAGATGCAAGTCCGTATTTTGAATTTCTCTTTTTCATCTCGTGAATAAGAGTAACGAGAACCCTTGCTCCGCTGGCTCCAATTGGATGTCCCAGAGCTACCGCACCGCCGTTTACATTTACTTTACTGTCATCAAGTCCAAGAAGTTTATTATTTGCTAACGAAACAACTGCAAACGCCTCATTGATCTCAAACAGATCAATATCAGAAATCTTTAAATTGGCTTTCTTGAGGACTTTGTTGATTGCATCTGCGGGTGCTGTTGTAAACTGCATAGGTGCCTTTGCTGCAGAAGATTGAGCAACAATTTCTACAAGCGGTTTCAAGCCGAGTTCTTTTGCTTTTTCTTCACTCATAATCAATAATGCAGCAGCTCCATCGTTTATACTTGATGCATTAGCTGCAGTAACAACTCCATTTTTATCAAATACTGGTTTAAGGGAAGGAATTTTATCAAATTTAACTTTTCCAGGTTCCTCATCAGTATTTACAATAACCTCTTCCCTGCCGGCTTTAACTTTTACATCTATTATTTCATCTTTAAAACTGCCGCTTTTTTGAGCCTCGAGTGCTTTCTTATATGAATTAATTGCAAATTCATCCAACTCTTCTCTCTTAAACTGAAAATCTTTTGCACAAGCTTCTGCACAATTTCCCATATGGATATTATTATAAACATCCCATAATCCGTCTTTCACCATTGAATCAATAACTTCACCATTTCCCAAACGATATCCGTTCCTTGCCTTATCCAGAATATAAGGTGTATTGCTCATGCTTTCCTGACCACCTGCAATAATTATTTCGGCGTTGTCTGTTTGAATTGCTTGTGCTGCAAGCATTACAGACTTTAAACCACTACCACAGACCTTGTTTATGGTCATACATTCTGTCTTCTCCGGTAAGCCAGCAAACAGTGCAGCTTGTCTTGCCGGAGCTTGTCCCATTCCAGCAGTTAAGACATTTCCCATAATTACTTCATCGATTAAATCAGGTGAGATTTTTGAATCTTCGAGAACCCCTTTGATTGCAATGCTTCCAAGTTGTCCTGCAGTTAAGGAAGCGAGCGAACCACCAAACGAACCAATTGGAGTTCTCTTTGCGGATACAATTACTACTTTTTTCAATGTGCCCTCCAATTATTTTTATTAAATACAATGAAAATTAAAGAATTATTTTTAAAGATTCAGATAATAAATCAAGTAAAAAAAATTTTATTTCTTAACCATTACTAATGAAGAAAGTTCGAATATGAGGCTTGCGGATAGTAAGGATGGGTTTATGTTATTTCTGGGCAAATTTGATAATTTATCAAGACGAGAAGTAATATCACTTAAATCCACATCTGGAAATTTACTGTTAAATTTTTCCAGTGTTTCAAGATGATCTTTGTAAAAATACTTCTTAATATTCAATTTATTTTTTTGAATATCATTCAACCAGGTTAATATCATTCCAATGAGTATTGGATAACTAACTGAACTCTGATCAGAAATTACTGAATTTAACTCCTCGAATGCTGAGTTGAATTTCCTGCCAAAAGAATAACGGAGTATCGAGATAGTCTTTTCTTTAAGATTATGAATGTTCATATCTATAAGATTTAGAGCATATTGAACAGATCCCATAGCAAACGGTGCTACTTCATTAGCTGAAGTTTTATCAACCTCAAAATATTCTGTCATAATGTTGATTATTTGATCTTCGCTTAGTGGATCAAAATTTATTCTCCAACAGCGGGATATTATAGTAGATCTTAATTTTGAAACATAAGGTGTTGTGAGAATAAATATCACTTTGTCTGGTGGTTCTTCAAGACTTTTCAACAAAGCATTCTGTGATTCTTCGTTCATCAAATGAGCATCCGAAATTATCACGAACCTGTAACCAATTTCATCATAGTCCATAGAAAGAAACTTCTTAATATCCCTGATACTATTGATTTTGATTAGGTTTGCTTTCGGGATTGAAATTTTGTGAAATGGATTTCCGGATTTGATATCAATTTGCTCTCTGACTAATTCTATTTCATCCTGAGTAAGTTTTTCAGTTGGCGAGCTAGTATCGGTTTCATTCTTTCCACGAGGCAAGGGAAAAATTAGCTTTACATATGGCTCCTGAAGCTGTTCGATTAGTCTTACAGCTTTTTCAGATTCCTTGCTATTTTCATTTGTTGCTAATGCCTTAGCAAATTGAACAGCAGTATTGTCTTTTCCAACGCCATCAATTCCTGTAAATAAAAAAGCGTGGGGAATAGATTTAGATTGGAGGAAATTATTGAGGATTTGTTTAACTCGTTCTTGCCCGGGGATTTTATCAAGCGCAGAATTCATTGACGAGGTGCTTATATGCACCCGTTAGAATTCATCTTCATTGTAGAAGAAATCTTCATCAGAAGGATAATCCGGCCAGATATCTTCAATTGATTCATACGGCTCATCACTATCTTCGAGTTCCTTAAGGTTTTCCATAACCTCATATGGTGCACCGATTCTGTCTGCATATTCTATTAGTTCTTCTTTTGTTGCAGGCCATGGCGCGTCGTCCAGATATGCAGCAAGTTCAACTGTCCAGATCATATTTTATTTTTCCGTTAGAGAAGTAGTTGAATTATCTAAATCAAAAAAAGTTAAGTCATCAAAGAAAAAGTCTATCGGATCCATTGCAATTCCATCATGATGAACCTCATAGTGTAAGTGAGGACCTGATGAAAGACCAGAATTACCTGATTTGGCAATTACTTGCCCTCTTTTAATTGAATCGCCCTGTTTAACCATAGCTTTTGAAAGATGAGCATACACTGTTCTATATCCGAAGCCATGATCTATTTCAATAACAAGACCAAAACCAGCCTGTCTTTCAACTACAATAGCTTTACCATTTCCGGGTGCACGCACAGAAGTACCGGTATCACAATTTATATCTATCCCATGATGAAATTTACGAACACCCAAAATTGGATGTCTTCTCATACCAAATCCATCGATTGAATAATTTCCTAATGTCGGTTTAATTGCTGGTATACATTTGTGTAATTCTTTGTTCATATTAAGTTTATCTGCAATCTCGATTGTCTGATTTTTCTCAAACTCAAGAGCCTTTATCATTTCATCAACAGACTTTAAAAGATTTTTAACTTCAATATCCCTTATATTGAGATTGGAAGTTAAATAATCTGCGCTTCCTCCAACACCCAACAATCTTTCTTCATCTGAAATAGGTTGAAGATTTGCTGATACTCTAAGTTCCTCATTTAAAGCTGAAATATTTTCAACATCTGAAAGCATTTCACGGTATGATTCTGTTATTCTTTCAATCTCGTTTTTCAATTCTTTATTCTCATTCTTCAATGAAGAAATTGTGAGATTGGGATTGGAACTAACTCCAAAGAAATAGTAAAAAACAACAAATAATGCTGCAAATAAAATTGACGATGCGAGAAGAACTGTAAATAGCTTCAATTTGAAATGTTTAATTTCTATATACTTTAGGCTAGCTTTTGAGAAGTAGAATAATTTTTTCATATAACGACGCGCAAAAATAGTTATTTAGTGTTATTGAAACAAGCCTCCCAGACTACTATTCGAAATCATGTTCAAAATAGTCGGTTGCTCTTTGAGTATTGGAATTTTTATCAGAAATTCGCTCAGAAAGACGCTTTTGGAACAATTCAGCCGCATTGTATCCATAGTGTTTCAGAAGATAATTTAGTGCAATTACTTCCGAAATAACAGTAATATTTTTCCCTGGTAAAATTGGCAATTTTATGTAAGGAATATCTATTTCTGAAATTGTCATTGATTTTTCTTCAAGTCCGGTTCTGGTATAGTGTGTTTTTTCATCCCAAACTTCTAATTCAACCAAAATTTCAAGTCTTTTTTGATATCTGATTGCTCTAATTCCAAAGATTCTTTCAACATCAATAATGCCAAGACCTCTAATTTCCATATAGTGCTTGGCAAGCTCTGTTCCAGAACCAAGCAATATTCCTTCGCCCTTTTTTGTCAAAATAATGACGTCGTCGGCGACAAGTCTGTGTCCCCGTTCAATAAGATCGAGAGCAACTTCACTTTTACCAACGCCAGATTTACCGACAAAGCAAATTCCTACACCATAAACATCTACAAATGAACCGTGAACTGTTATTCGCTGTGAGAACTGATCATCAAGAAAATCGCTAAGCAGATAAACTAACTTTGTTGTGGAGTAAGGTGAAACAAATACAGGAACCCCCTTTTCTTTTGCTAACTCTAAAAGAACAGGCAATGGTTTATTTTTATTAGTTAGAATAATGCATGGAACATTGAACTGGAATATTGTCCTTATAGCTTTTTCCTGTTGATCCGATGAAAGCTTTTTAAGATACCTTACTTCAGTGTTCCCAAATATTTGAACGCGACTAAATGAAAACAGATCAACAAAACCTGCCAATGCTAAACCAGGTCTGTGCAAATTCTGGTCGTTTATCTTTCTTTCCATATCAGGATTTTCGGATAATAATTCCAGCTTACCTATTTTTTTTGCGTTGTTATAAAAAAAATCTACTGTAATAAATTCTTTTCTTGATATTGCCTTGTCAGTTACTATTGTCATTTAGCCCTGCTTTTTCTTTTAGACTTTAAAGTTTTCAATTGCCGCAACAATTTTGCAACCGCTGCAGTTACTGATTTTGTAAATTCATCTGATTCCTCAGCAGCAATTAATGTTTGCCTTGGAATGCGTAAAGTAATTTCAGCCTTTTTCACACTCTCGTGGCTGTTCAGAAAGCTAAGAATAACATCAGCGCTGATAATACTATCATTAAATCTCAGCAAAGATTTAACTTCATCCTTAATATGATCCTTTAAAGTTTCTCTTGCCTTAAACTTGCGTGCGGTTATTATAATGTTCATAACTGACTCCTACGATTTTGGATGAGATTTTTTATATGATTGTTTGAGCCTTTCAATGCTCACGTGCGTATAAATTTGAGTTGTTTTAAGATTTTCATGACCAAGTATTTCCTTCACAGCTCTGAGATCAGCTCCTTTATCGAGCATATGTGTGGCTGAACTATGTCTTAAAATATGAGGGCTTTTCTTTTTAATATCGGTAACTTTGCTCAGATATTTGTTGACTATCCTGTACACGTATTTCTCATAAAGTTTTTTGCCCGATTTGCTTCTGACAAATGTATCAGAGTAATTTTTGACCGGGAAAGTATTTAAATATTCTGTTAAATTTATCTTCGACTGTTCACCAATTGGTACAATCCTGGTTTTAGAACCTTTACCAAGAACTCTTAATAATCCTTTCTCTAAATCAACGTCGCCTGCTTTAAGATTGCACACTTCAGAGACACGCAGGGAACACCCATATAATAATTCAAAAATAACCTTGATTAAAAGAGGATTTCCAGCTTCTGCATCTGCAAGTTCGAATGTCTTTAAAATATTTTCAGCTGATGTAATTTCAGGAAGCTTCTTTGATGTTCTTGGATTCTTTACCTGCGATGTCGGATTATTTTTTATCAAATCTTCTTTGAATGCAAACCTGAATAAACCTCTTAGCGAAGATAATTTTCGAACAATAGAAATTTTTTCTAAGTCCCGTTCACTTAAATGCATCAAGTAGGATTTTATAAGTCGTTCAGTTACTAAGCTAACATCCAACTTATTACATTCAGTGCAATAAACTATAAACTCAGATAAATCGGTTTTATAAGATTTAATTGTATTTGGTGAATAACGCCGAATGTTTCGGAGATAAATAATATAGCCTTCTACTATTTTATCAATATTCATTAACTAATTTTCTTGATTCAAATAAATGCTCAACAATATAACGAAGGTCCTGTGTGGTACTGAAATAGTTAAAAACTGTTCTGGATATAAAATTTGTTTGTGAGGTATCAATTGGTAATTGCTCTATCAATGGTTGTTTAAAAAAACTAGTAACTAAAATCACGTTAACCATAGACCTTCCATTACTTACATGCGAATAAAGTAAAATTATAACTCAATATCAACTTATTTTCCATCCGTTTCATAATTTTT
>DATIJX010000021.1:0-3112 GCA_035478175.1 Ignavibacteriaceae bacterium | reverse complement strand
TTCAAATTGATAATATCATTATTCATAACGGTACTTACACTTAGTAGTTATTCCTTATTCGCGCAGGAAAAACCCTCTGTCTGCTTCACTTTTGATGATGGAAATCCAAAAGACATTTTGAATTATGATAGTGAAATCTGGAATAAGATGATTTTAGACCAATTAGCAGAAAGAGATTTGCAGGCGGTATTATTTGTCTGCGGAAGAAATCTGGATAATGAAGAAGGAAGAAAAATTCTGGAAAGCTGGGATGATGCAGGACATATAATTGCAAATCATACATACAGTCATTTCAACTATAACAATCCGAAAAATGATTTCGAGAAATACAGGGATGATATTCTCAGATGCGATTTATTGATCAGCGGTTACAAAAACTTTCAGAAATATTTCAGAGCACCAATGCTCAAATCCGGCAACACGAAAGAGAAACGCGATTCTTTAAATTCATTTCTACAAAGAATAGATTACAAAAATGGTTACGTAACAATTGATAACTCCGATTGGTTCATAAATTCGCGTATGATAAAATTTATGGAAGAGAATCCCGGCGCAAGTATTGAAAAGTATAAAAAATATTACATCGAACACCTGATCGACCGAGCAAAATACTATGATGAAATTGCTTTTAAATTATTAGGAAGAAGAATTAAGCACACTCTGCTTCTGCATCATAATTTAACGTCTGCCTTATTTTTACATGATTTGATGACAGCGTTTGAAAATGCAGGCTGGGAATTAATTGATGCGGATGATGCATTCACTGATCCGGTTTATGAAATGATCCCTGATATTGTCCCCGCAGGTGAAAGTATAATCTGGGGATTGGCGAGAGAATCCGGGAAGTTTGATGATGTAATAAGATATCCTGCAGAGGATAGTCCATATGAAGAAGAAAAAATGATTGAGCTGGGATTGTGAGGAAGACATTAATACTATCTTTATTAATAAAAAAGGAATTATGATCTATGAAAGTATTATTTCTACTTTTAATTACCTTAAACATCTTTGCGCAGGATGATTCAATCACAAAACTATTTCCCGGCACATGGAAAATGATTTCCGACAAAATAGAGTATTACGAAGAGTGGAGATTGATAAATGGTAGCGAACTGATTGGTATCGGATTCAGCATTGAAGAAGGGGATACGGTATTGAGTGAAGAACTTTATGTGAAGAAATTTGCAGATAAGTGGGCATATATTGCATTGCCATTAAATCAAACAATAACTCTTTTTGCTTTATCTGAATATTCGGAGAACAAGTTCATCTTTGAGAACCAAGAGCACGATTATCCTCAAAATATAATTTATGAGTTTACTGCTGATGGAAAATTGAATGCTGCAACGGAGGGAATAATTGAAGGTGAATTAATGAGAAGAGATTTTAATTTTATTCGAATTGAGAAATAGCAGATATGACCATCAGACCTGTCACATTAAAAGATCATTCTGAAATAGTAAAAATTTATAATCACGCAGTTGATGAAAAATTTGCAACCGCAGATACTGAACATGTTTCACTTGAATCACGTAAAGAATGGTTTGCACAACATTCACCGGAAACATATCCCATATATGTGGCCGAACAAGACGGAGAAATAATTGGTTGGTGTTCTTTAAGTCCGCACAGACCCGGAAGAAAAGCTTTGAGAAGCGTTGCGGAGATAAGTTATTACATCCATAAAGATCACAGAAGAAAAGGAGTAGCGAACTCTCTGATCACTGATACTATTGAATCAGCAAAAACTTTAGGATTCAAAAATTTGATTTCGATTCTTCTCGATTTAAATAAAACTAGTATCCACATTCTTGAAAAATTTGGCTTTGAAAAATGGGGTCACTTACCTGATGTTGCTGATATTGATGGAGTAATTTGCGGGCAGTATATTTTTGGAAGAAAGTTGAAAGATTAATTTAAGTATCATCGCATTTATCAGGCGGGAGACAACATTATGGAAATGAAAAATATTCCTTTTGGAATAACTGAGTGGCAAAATATTGAGAAAGTAGAGCATAAAGGAGAACAAGGAACCGCTTTCTGGAAAACCCTGGAGTTTGGAAACATAAGAGTCCGGTTCGTAGAGTATTCACCCGGATATGTTGCAGATCATTGGTGCTCAAAAGGTCATATATTATTATGTCTGGAAGGCGAACTAAACACTGAAACCAAAGATGGTCGAAAACATACTTTAATACCGGGAATGAGTTATCAGGTTGCAGATAATGATTTGCCGCATCGTTCTTCAACTAATACCGGAGCCAAGTTATTTATCGTTGATTAATGTATAATCTTTAGAATTTAATTGAATTCATATTTATTCATTATAGTTTTTTTTACTATAGTTGAAGAAGGTCTTCCGGCAATTGTTGAACGAGTTTAGGAACATTTTATTTTTGAACAGCTTGAACCGTATATAAAATCGGGTAAACATCTTGAAAAGGAATAAGTAGAAGGAACTTTTTGTGAGGGAACAAATAAAATCTTTCTTTGACCGCAATAAATCGATAACATTTATTGAAGTTTCTATTGCCATATTTGTTGTCTTAGCGATTGAGTTTGGATGGATAACTCAGTTTATAATTCTTGCTATTGTTTTATATGCTTGGCTCTCACTATGGCTTCGGGGAAAAGGGTGGAGTGATTTTGGTTTGAGGAAACCGGATAGCTGGAAGAAAACTATCCTGCTTGCTTTGCTGGTCGGAATTGTTTTTCAGGCGCTAAGTCTTTATGCGATTGAACCATTTCTTGGCAAACTTACCGGTGATATCCCCGACGTAAGCATTTTCAGACCAATGGTTGGAAATTTTCCTCAATTACTTTTCTATCTGGCACTAGCATGGACTTTCGCTGCATTCATCGAAGAGATGATTTACCGCGGATACTTTATGCACAGGATTGCTGATCTGTTCAACAGGAATAATACCGGCTGGATTGTTGGTCTTATCCTCTCAAATTTTTTATTTGGATTCGGGCATATGTATCAGGGATTGTCAGGAATGATTATAACAGGACTAACAGGATTTGTTTTTGCGTGGCTTTACTTTGCAACGAAAAGAAATTTGTGGGCAGCTATTTTAGCTCACGGAATTTACAATACTATCGGCTTCCT
>DATIJX010000020.1:0-13359 GCA_035478175.1 Ignavibacteriaceae bacterium | reverse complement strand
TAATGAGCCTTTAACTATTTTTTCATATTCATCTTTAACAGATATTGTTTTATTGCTTGTAATATTTTTCCTTTTAACATCTCAGTTTGTAATCCAGACAGGCGTTAAGGTTAAATTACCAGGCTCAAAAACAAATGAACTATCTGAACCAACAAAGATGATAGTTACAATAACCTCGGCAGGTGTAGTTTATGCCGGACCGGATCAGACAACTATCGATATGCTCTCAGGAAAGCTTACGGAAATGCGCGGCGTAAGTGATGAAGCCAGTCTTGTTATAAGGGCAGATAAGACTGTTCAAATTGATCTCGTTATTAAAGTTATAGATGCAGCCAAGTCCGTCGGTATTGGTAAATTCACAATAGAAACTGAAAAAGAAAATCCATAGGAGGAGTGCTATGTCTTCCAAGAAAAGTTCGGGAATATCGTATACTATTTCCTTTGCATTGCATGCAATTGCAATTCTGCTTTTTCTACTAATTAATTTATCCTTTGATTATGTACCATCAGAGTATGTTGAACTTTCTTTTGGTATATCGGATCAAACAGGTTCTTCAGGTGCACAGGGTAATAAAATTAATATAATTAAAGAAACCCCTAAGCCAAGTGAAAAAGAACAATCAAAAGAAAAAAATCCTGAAGTTAAAGAGGTTGATTTGCCGATTGCTGTTAGTACAGAAGATGAAAACGTAATCAAACCGGCAAATAATGAGAAGGAAGTAGCTGAAGAAAGTAATGAAATAAACACAGAGACAGTTGCATCTAATTCCAAGTCTAGTGAAGAAGGAAACAGCAGTGTTGAAGGTAACTTTGGATTTGATATTGACTGGGGAGGAAAGGGAACCAGAAAAATTTATAGTTTCATTCTTCCACAATATCCCGACGGCGTGAAGAAAGAAGTCAATATAAAATTACAATTTACAATTTTACCTGACGGCACTGTTGGAACTATCATTCCAAAGATGAAAGCAGATACAAGATTAGAGAATGCGGCGATCAACTCGCTGAGGCAATGGAGATTTGAGGCATTGAGTTCAAATCAACGACAAGCTGAACAGACTGCTGTTATTGTGTTCCCTTACCGTCTGCAGTAGATGGTTTATAGTAGAATCGGTAAAATAAAATTTCTATTATTGTTAGCAGGGTGAGTGAAAACGTATCCCTGTCATAATATAGTCCAAGACCTTCTGGTTCCATTAAAAATTTTGCTATCATTCCTGTAATCGTCCATCCCACAGCAAACAAAATCAAAACTAAACTAACATTTAAAACTGCACCTGAAATTCCTTCTCTCTGCCACTTCCAGGTAAAGATTAGCAATAGGAAAATAAAATGTGCAAAAAATATGAATGCTGAAATCATTTTAAATTGATTGGCTTCTCTTATTTATTATTGCAGTACCGATAAGGCCGCCAAGCATACCAAAAATTGAATATGTAATTAGATTTGTGATAGTAATAAGGAATGTATATAAGAATGAAAATCCTTTCGACTGAATTTCACTTACCATTTGTTTTAGTACTTCCATTGATTCTTCCGCTCCGGGTCCTAAATTCATCTCTTTAACAACCTTTTCTGCCTGAGGCATTGATGTTACCAGGTCACTTGTTCTTGTTATATAAGTAAAGATAATTTCAAAACCACTAGCGAAAAGTGCGGCAAATATTCCAGTCAAGAGTCCAAGCAGAATACCGGTACCTGTTTGAATTTTTAATAAACCAGTTTGAGATTTTTTGTAGAGATAGATTGCCACAACTGATGCAACCGGTGCAAGCAAACAGCAGCCAATGCTCTGAATTCCTGGAATTGTTGTTAAAACGGCTGCACCGAAGCCGCATACTAAAGCGGATAAATATTTTTTATTCATTCCCCTGAAAAGGTTTTTTTGAAAATAAGTTTTCTAATTCATTTAGTAAAAATAAATACACTACGCCTCCAAAAACCAAACCTGTGGCAGATGCAATGCCCTGTGAATAAGTGTAAACTCCGGTAAGCACGAACAACACATCCATTCCTAAAGGTATCGCTGAAAGAATTAAAACTGTTCTACTAATTGAAGGTACAATTAAAAGTAAACTTAATAATCCTGCTGTGAACGCTCCAAAATAAATCCCTGCACATCTTGAACAAACCATCATCGAAGCATTACCAATTGAAATACACTTTGCACTTTCCTGATGACAAACATTGGAATAGACTCTTGCTAATAACATGTTCGAAATGCTATTATCGATTGATGTTATTGTTGGCAGTAAAAATCCGTAAATCCAGAAAAATAAAATGGAAAGCAGAATAATTCGTGTCAAGATTATCTTCGGTTGGCGTTCAAAGATATTTACTGTGAAATTATTTACTTCGGTAAGCAGCAATTCTTTAAAGTCTGTTAAAAATCAATATTTCTTTTTTAGAAAGAACAAAAAGTTTGTTGTTAAAAATCAGAGCTGATACGATTTCTAAATTATCTTCAATACCTTCAAGTAAGATTTCTTTAAGACTCATTTCAGGTGACCTGAGATTTGCAATGTAAATTTTGTCTTGACTCGTAACAGTTAACCACTCAAATACTATTCTTATGCTGGTAAACTCATCGATTCCGGTAATTCTCCCGCTGCCATTACCATATTGATCAAACATAATTATTTGGTTACCATCAATTACGAAGATATTGTTTTGCATAGAGACAGCAAGTTGAACTGGTTTTTGCAATGCATAATTTCCATAATCATATCCGCCAAAATTTTGCAGAAAATTTCCGAAGATATCAAACTTAACTATGCGTGAATTTTCCGAGTCGAGTATAAAAATATCTCCCTGGTTTGACATAACTGCACTTAACGGGTAGCCAAATCGTTCTTGTTCAACCTCACTTTGACGGGTTAGAATTTGAAAATTAAAATTGAGATTCTTATCAAATCTCTGGATGCGATGATTGTTCTTATCGGCAACATATACTTTTAAAGCATCAGCAAATATGTCAGCAGGATTGTCAAATGCACTTTGCCTCCAGCCGTATCCGCCAATATTCTTTACAAGGTTACCCAGCGTATCTAACACGGTTATTTCATCTGTGTTAATATCTGACACGTAAATAAATCCTGCTGAATTTATATAGAAAGAGGAGGCGTTTACAAACCGACCAATTTTGTTTTCCAGCTGAAATTTTTGTGGAAATATTACTGTTCCAATCAACAAAAAAAGAAGTGCAAATACTGATTTCATTTCTAATATCTTAATTTCTAATGATCAATATTAGTGAATAATGGAGTTAAAAGAAATATCATTTCTTAACAAGGAGCCTCTTCAAAAGGGCTGCCACCATAAGCCGTTCGTTGATGAATTGATATAGTTTATTACTTAACTGTTAAGTTAAATGTTACGTGAGTATCACTTCGTAGATATCACCTCTTTGGGAATATTTAAGCAAATGTTGTAATTTTGCAACCAAAATTAATTGTCCCGTGGTGTAACTGGTTAACACGTCTGACTCTGGATCAGAAGAGTCTAGGTTCGAGTCCTAGCGGGACAGCTTCTCAATGAACAATGCACAATTAACAATTTACAATTAAAACACACCTTAATTTTTAATTTTTCATTTTTAATTTTTAATTTTTCATTTATAATTGTTAATTGATTCCGGCGCGTTCGTCTAGTGGCTTAGGACGCCGCCCTCTCAAGGCGGAGATCGCGGGTTCGAATCCCGCACGCGCTACAAAATATTCTAAAATATTCAATTTGTATTTATCTTATCGATTGGTTCTTACCAGGTTTGAGGATTCATAGTATCTTCCAAATCTTCCCGAATCTGGACTGCTAGGATCTGTAAATAGTACACTGTCCGCGATAATATCTCTTCTGAGCAAACCGATATTTAAATTAACATAATCATTGATTTCTATTTTGAAGTCAGGCCAGTTTACTTTTATCTCATAACATTTTACAAACCTTCCGTTAAAATTTAAAGTGATTGATCTCTCAACATATCTTTCACGGTACCAGGGAGTTTCAAGTTCAACCCAATGTTGATTAACAGCTAAGGGGTAGGCGAGTGCCTTTCTTGGAATATCATAAAATAAAATCGTATCTGAAACAGATTCTGACTTTGCAGAAATAAGATTTTGATCAGGAGAGTTGATGATTGATTTTAACTCTTCAATAGTTAGGTGTCTTCTATTTGTAATTTTCGGTACAATAAATCGTGCTGCTCCGGCATTTGAATATGCAATCGCACTTAAGTCGGTATCGGTATTCGAATACCAATGTTTGCCTTTATATTGAGGTGATGAAACGTCATAACTTTCAAATAAGGTGAGTTGTTTGTAAACCCCCAATGAATCATTTGTTTTTATAATTTTTACAATCGTATTGCTTAAATCAAGTGTATCGGTTTCTATAATCTGGGCTGTTGAATCATAAAATTCAAATATCATAATGGTACCATACTCCCATTCTGTTCCAAGGCTGTCTGGATATTTCTTGATGTTTCCCGATGTGGTAGGATTATCTTCACTGCAACTGATTAGCAGACTGAAGAATATCAGTAAAGAGAATATGATTATTTTTTTCATAACAACTCCCTGTATTTGTTATACTAAACGTATTGCTTTTAGTATTCATAATCAATGCAATATCTAATTTGATTATTTATATTTAAATAAAACTTAAAAACAATTATGAAAAGATTTGAAAAGCATATATTTATTTGTGAAAATAGAAGACCGGAAGGTCATCCTCGTGGGTGTTGCGCAGAAAAAAATAGTCCTGAAATAAAAGAGCTATTCAAAAAAAGAATAAAGGAGATGGGACTCAACACAACCGTAAGAGCAAACTCTGCTGGATGCCTTGATGCCTGCGAATACGGTGTTACTGTTGTTGTTTATCCCGAACAAATCTGGTACGGCAAAGTAACAGTGGATGATATTGAGGAAATTATCCAGCAACACCTGTTAAAAAATCTTCCTGTTGAACGATTAAAAATTAAAGATGAAAAGTTTAATAAGGATGAAATCAAAATCTGAATTTGCCAGAGCCAATGAAATTCTCAAACGATTGAAGAAGGAATATCCTCTTGCAAAAATTGCTCTTGAGTTTCAATCACCTTTCCAATTATTAATATCAACAATACTCTCTGCACAATGCACTGACCAGAGAGTGAACATCGTTACGAAATCACTTTTTAAGAAATATAAACGGCCGCAGGATTTTTTGAACGTATCGAGTGAAGAGCTTGAGAAAGATATTTTCTCTACTGGTTTTTATCGGCAAAAAGCAAAGAGCATTAAAAATTGCTGCAAAGCTTTAATGGAAAAACATAAAGGAAAAGTTCCTACAGAATTTGAAGCATTGAATTCATTACCCGGAGTTGGCAGAAAAACAACTTCAGTGGTAGCTGGAAATGCATTTGGAATTCCGGCCATTGCTGTTGATACTCATGTAATAAGATTATCCAATCTTATGGGATTTGTTGATTCAGAAAACCCCGATAAAATAGAGCAAAGTTTGAAAGAAATATTTCCTGAAAAGGAATGGATAAATCTTGGTCATTATTTAATGAATCACGGAAGGAATGTTTGTATTGCAAGACGACCGAAATGCTTGCAATGTGTCGTTGGTGATTTGTGTCCAAGTTTCAATCTAAAAAATGAATAAAAAAAAGGAGAATAGTTGATGTCAGATTTTGAAAAAGATAGAGATTACTGCTTTTCAATTCTTAATGAATACACAAAAAGTGAAAGCCTGATTAAGCATGCTCTTGCAGTTGAAACCTGTGTGCGTGCTTATGCAATAAAATTGAACGAAGATGAAGAATACTGGGGTAATGTTGCCTTGCTTCACGATTTTGATTATGAGATGTATCCGACCGCCGAAGAACATCCATACAAAGGAAATGAGATTCTAAAAGAAAGAGGATTTTCTGATGAATTCAGAAATTCTATTATGTCGCATGCGGATTATACAGGAGTAAAGAGAACTTCTCAGCTCGAAAAAGTGTTATTTGCATGTGACGAACTCGCAGGATTTATCACTGCTGTAACTTACGTTCGTCCTTCAAGAACGGTAGATGAAGTGGAAGTAAAATCAGTATTGAAAAAAATGAAAGACAAAGCATTTGCCAGAACTGTCAGCAGGGAAGATATGATAAAAGGTGCTGAAGAATTGGGTATCCCACTTGAAGAACACATACAATTTTGCATAAACGCTATGAAAAATAAAAAGGAGCTACTTGGATTATGAAAGCAGGGGATATAGTTTCAAACTTTATGTTGAAGGATGAAAACGGAAATGATTTTGATCTTTATAAGAATCTTGATAAGAAAATATTGTTAGCATTTTATCCCAAGGATGATACCCTTGTGTGTTCGACTCAACTATCTGATTACAATAAAAATCTCAATGACTTTATAAGGAACGGAGTAAGGGTTATAGGGATAAGCACAGATTCAGTTGAATCACATTCTAATTTTTGCAGCAAGTTAAAACTAAATTTTCCATTATTAGCCGATGAGGATAAAACTGTCAGCAAACAATTTAATGCAGTAAATTTTCTTGGAATGAATAAGCGCCTGCTTGTACTTATCGGAACCGATAAAAAAGTATTATGGATTGATTCAACAATGTCAATTACATTCATCAAAACAGAGGAAATTCTTGAAAAAGTAAAGTTATTCTCACTCAAAGAAATGACTTGACTGGTAAGCTATTAGTTGACTATTTTTCGCTCAAATTAAAGGAGTTTTAATCGGGTTTTGCTACATCATTGATATTCAGCGCTGAATATCAGAATTTAAAAAATATCTTACAGAAATATTCTAAACAGAATTATTTTAAATTACTTTAATATGATTAGCAAAATCTTAACCCTCGTTCTGGCATTTACCTCCATCCTATCATCCCAACAGGATATCAGGATTCTTGCTTCAAATCAGAATTCAATCATTTTAGAATACACTCCGCAGTTTATCGATACATCAATCAGAAAAATAAATGATCAGGAATTCAGAAGTATAGGCCTCGCATTTGGTTATGTTGATGAATCAACGGAATGGGGAACTCCGGAAATTCCTGAAAGGCGAATACTTATTGGAGTTCCATCAGAATTTGGTAATTCGATAAGAGTATTAAATTCTACCTACCGGATATTAAATGGTAAAGTCTTACCTGTAGCTTCTTACGAAAAGGAAAATTTCCTTGATGCAGTTAAATATGAAGTCTCACCCGAATATTATAACTATGTTGATTATCCTGAGCTTGCTTCATTTGGTGATTATGGAATTGCAAGAGGATTAGGTGTGCAGGATATTCGTTTATTTCCAGTCAAGTTTGATGTCAATACGAATACGTTAAAACTATATTCCAAGATTGTTTTTCAAATTGATTATGCGAATGCTCAGTTCACAGGAAGAAAAACTGAAGATGATCTTCTTAAATATTCTGTC
Source organism: Ignavibacteriaceae bacterium (assembly GCA_035478175.1). Lineage (GTDB taxonomy): Bacteria > Bacteroidota > Ignavibacteria > Ignavibacteriales > Ignavibacteriaceae > IGN2. The sequence goes on along the minus strand of DATIJX010000020.1, from coordinate 5,926 downwards.
ATTAATTATGATGCTGCTAAATACTGGGTAAAGGAAGACAGGAGATTATCTAAAGCTGGTAACAGCGTTTTGGCAGATGGACAGTGGGTAAAATTTGAAGCTCCGAGCGAAGGCATTTATAAAATAGATAGAGCAAAGCTTGAATCGTTTGGATTCAATGTGTCGACCATTGATCCGCGAACGATTAAGATTTATAATAACAGCGGCAAAGTATTATCGGAAAAAGTAACAACTCCTCGTCCAGTTGATCTGGTAGAAAATGCAATTATGGTTGTTGGTGAAAATGATGGAATATTTGACCAGGGCGATTATATTTTATTTTATGGAAGAGGGAGTCAGTTTAGGGATTTTGATCCTGTCAGCAAAACAATTCAGAGATTTAATCATCCTTTCTCAGCTATAAATTATTTTTGGATTACTGTTGGTGGTGACAACGGTAAAAGAGTTCAAACTAAATCAAGCTTAAATTCAACTGAAGATTATGTTCAGACTTCAACTGCTGCTTTTGCAGATTACGAAGTTGATAAGATTAACCTCGCGAAATCCGGCAGGCAGTATTTTGGTGATGACTTTTCGCAGAGTGTACCCACCAGAACTTATATGAATAAGCTTGATTACAGAATTTCATCTCTACCTATTAATTATAAATTCAGATTTGTTAATGCATCACAGGGAGCTTTTACATTAACTCTTGCTGAAAATAATACAAATATTCTTTCTAAATCATTAGCGGGTTATGGAAATGCATCTTACACAGTTGGAGTACCTCATTCAGAAAGCGCTGCATTTAATGGAACACTTCCAGATGACAGGAGTGTTTTGAAGTTTACATTGAGTTCCTCTTCAGTTACTTCAGTTGGATACCTGGATTATTTTGAAATAAGTTATGAGAAAGAATTAAAACCTGTCGAGAATAAAATCATATTCTTTTCAAAAGATTCTTCCGCATTAGTTGAATATTACCTCAGTGGATTCCCTTCTTCAGAGATTAAAGTTTTTGATGTTACTGATCACAGCAACATACTTCTTGTTAATGCAAAACCCGGTTGGCCAAGCGGTGGAGATTACAGATTCCAGTTTACTGAAAATGGTGATTCAATGAGGAAATACATTGCTGTTGGGAATGAAAGTTATTTGATTCCCTCAAATCCATCTACAGTTGAGAATTCCAATCTGAGGGGAATAACGGATGGAGCAAAATTCATTATTATATCTCATAAAAATTTTCTTGATGCCTCGAATAGATTAAAAAGTTACAGAGAGAACGAAACTAAAATTCCGATCTCGACAATCGTCATTGATGTGGAAAAAATATTCAATGAATTTTCTTGTGGAATTCAGGATGTATCGGCTGTCAGAGATTTTATAAAATATGCTTACGATAACTGGCAGATAAAACCCGAATATTTTATGTTTATGGGTAAAGGCACTTTTGACTATAAAAATGTTGAAGGCTTTGGTGACAATTATATTCCTACCTGGCAAACTGAGGAATCTCTCAAGCTGATTTTTGGGGCCGATTCTTATTGCACAGATGATTTCTTTGCCAGAGTGGATGGTGAAGATTTAAAACCAGATATTGCATTCGGAAGATTAACAGCCAGAAATTTAAATGAAGCTAATACTTACATAGATAAAATTGTTCATTATGAAAATAACAGTGAGCGGGGCAACTGGCGAAATCTTGTAACACTTGTTGCTGATGATGGATATACTTCAACACGTTATGAGGGAAGTGAGCATACTGCACCATCAGAACGACTTGCAAATATTGTTATTCCTCCCTCGTTTGATCTTAAGAAAATATATCTTGCTGACTATCCGGTTGTGATTACCGGTAACGGAAGAAGAAAACCTGCAGCGAATGCAGACATATTGAAAATTATGAATCAGGGAACTTTGTTAGTCAATTATATCGGACACGGTAATCCTGATGTTTGGGCACACGAAATCGTTTTCGAAAGAGCGGTTACAATTCCACAGCTTACGAATGATAAATACTTTTTCTTATGTGCTGCCACTTGTGATTTTGGATATTATGACATACCAAACTTCCAGAGTGGAGCTGAAGAAATGTTGTTCTTAAAGAATGCTGGTTCAATTGCTACTTTTAATTCTGGTAGACTGGTTTTCTCAGGCCAAAATCACTTACTGAATTTTGAGCTGATGACCAATTTGCTTGCTCTTCCAAGAGACACGATGAATTTGAATGTTACTCTTGGTATGTCGGTGTTAAAAACAAAGCAAGTTTGGAATTCGGTTAATGCTCAAAAGTTTCATCTATTAGGCGACCCGACTATAAGATTAAATGTACCTCAATATTTTGGTTCAATTGATTCTATTAACGGGCAGTTCTTGAACGTTGACATTCAAATAAGAGCATTGAGCAATACGAATATTGCCGGTACTATACTTAAACCTGACGGCACAAAATGGAATGAATATAATGGTGAAGGACTTCTTACTGTTTTTGATTCTGAGAGAACCAAGCTGCTTGAGGAAATAGACAATTACCCAATGCTTATTCAAGGTGGTGTTATATTCCGTGGAAGAGTTTCAGTTACGAGCGGTGAGTTTGAAGCAGAATTTGTTGTTCCGAAAGATATTTCCTATGAGAATAAAAACGGTAAAATCATCTTTTATTTCTTTGACCTTGAATCGGATGGATTAGCCTTTACAAATAAAATAATTGTGGGCGGAACAGATACAACCGCAGTTAACGATGGAGACGGACCTGAAATAGAAATATTTTTTGAAGATGCTGCATATGTAAGTTCTTACCTTGTAGGCCCCGAACCAAATTTAATCGTGCGGCTTTATGACGAAACAGGGCTCAATACTACTGGCACAGGAGTTGGGCATAAACTGGAAGGAATCCTGAATAAAAATCCCGGCAGCCCGATAGATTTTACAGATTACTTTGTTGGTGAGCTTGATGCCGGAGGTAAAAGCGGTGAAATTAATTACAAGTTTAACAGGATGAATGACGGTGATTATACGATTGAAGTAAAAGCCTGGGATGTATTTAATAATTTTTCAAATGAGGAATCATTCTTTACAGTAGTAAGCACAAATGATCTCGTGGTAAGAGACGTTTACAACTATCCGAATCCTTTTACATCTAATACGGCATTTACGTTTCAGCACAACTTAACTCGTGAGATTGATGTGAAGATAAATGTTTATACCATTGCAGGAAGAATGATAAAACAGCTTGAAGAGAAGAACATCAACCAGAAGTTTGTTAAAATTAACTGGGATGGCAGAGATGAAGACGGCGATCAGCTTGGCAACGGCACTTATCTCTATAAACTAATAGTTAAAACCACCGACGGTGAGTTTACTCAGAGTTTACTGGGTAAAATGTCAGTAGTCAAATAGCTGTGAATTATTTAAGTATTTTTAATCAAAATAATTTTTATATATTTCTAACCCTAAGAGGAACGAAAATGATTAAAACAGAAGAAAATAAAATATCCAGGAGGAAAACTAAAATGAAGGTGATAATATCCTTCTTATTGATAGGACTGACTGTTCTAGCTATTCCCGGCAAAAGTTATGCTCAGGGAGAAGCCGCAGTTCCATTCCTGCTTTTAGCACCCGATTCAAGATTTGGTGCTTTAGGTGAATCAGGAACAGGTCTTGCTGATAACTCAGCAGCAATATTCTGGAACCCGGCGGGAATTGCATTTTTGACGGGTACAGAAGTTACAATAACGCACAGTAACTGGCTGCCGCAATTTAATTTAGATTTATTCTATGATTACCTGACCTTTCGAACCTATCTTGAGGAATTGAGCGGTAGTGTAACAGCAAGCGTTACTTATATGAATTTTGGTGAGTTTGTCAGAACCCTCGAAGGAGGACCCGAACCGGTGGGAACTTTCAACGCTTACGACGCTGCACTAACACTTGGTTATGCAACCAAGCTTGGTACTGATTGGGGCGTTGGTTTTAACTTCAGGATTATCCATAGCAGACTTTCTGATCAGCCGACAGGCGAAGAGCAGGGAACAGGTGTTGCAACTTCTGTCAGCTTTGACCTTGCAGGTATGTGGAGACCAGATTATTTAAATATTTTCGGATGGGAACTTGAAAACAGACTAAGCATCGGAGCTAATCTCAGTAATCTTGGTCCAAAAATTACTTACATTGATGCAAAGCAATCTGATCCTATCCCAACTAACTTCCGTATCGGATTTGCATTCCAACTGCTTAGAGATGAATTCAACTCATTAGTTTATACTTTGGATTTTAGTAAACTATTGGTCAGCAGAGATTCAACATCTTCTGAAGAATTTTACACTGGAATAATCACTTCCTGGGGAGATAATACCATCAGCGAAGAATTAAGAGATGTAGTAACATCTATGGGAGTAGAATATTGGTATGGAACTCCGGGTGATTTTCTATTTGCTTTGAGATCTGGTTTCTTCTATGAAGATCCTTCCTACGGCAATAGAAAATTCTTGACCTTTGGTGCTGGCTTACGTTATGATATTTATGGATTTGATTTCGGTTATATCAGTTCAATTGAAAGCAATCATCCGCTTGATGAAACATTAAGATTCACAATAGTAATTGGATGGGGTGCAGCACCGGAACCACAAAGGGGCTTTCCAAGGGGAATCTAAAAATTTAATATGAAATATTTCCTTCTCTCTATTCTCGTACTATTTGAATTGGGCAGGTTATCTGCCCAATCTTTTGTCGGCAAGCTTAATCCATATCCAGCTACAGTTGAAAGAGCTGCGCTTGCAGATGATACTCTTAAGATCCTGGCAATAATGGTAAACTTCCAGGAGGATGCCGATGGAACTACCTCCGGCAATGGAAAGTTTGGAACGATTTATTCTCAGAATTATGGTAATGATATTTTAGATCCTCTCCCTCACGATAAAAAATATTTTGAATCACATCTTCAATTTGTAAAAAATTATTTTGCAAAAGTCTCAAAAGGTCAACTGAACATTGATTACACAGTTTTGCCTGATACTTTTTCTGTTTCAGACAGAATGAGAAATTATTCACCTGCTCCAGGTTCAAGTGATTTTGCGCCGATTGCAAATTTTTCTGTAGAAGCCTGGACAAAAGCTGATCAGCTTTATCCCGGTTTCGCTTTTAACGATTATGATGTATTCTTAATTTTTCACGCAGGTGTTGGCAGAGATATTTCTCTTCCCGGAAGTATTGGTAATGAACGGGATCTGCCATCTGTCTATTTGAGTGATAAAGCATTTAAAGAAATTTATGGTGAGACTTACGAAGGAATTCCTGTTTCGGGTGGATCATTCAAGATTACAAATAGTATGATAATTCCTGAAACAGAAAGCAGGGAAGTTGAAACTATCAGCGGAACTTTTCTTTTTGAAATTACTATTAACGGTTTGCTTTGTGCAAGCATCGGCAGTCATCTCGGTTTGCCGGACTTATTTGATACTGAAACTGGTTTAAGTGCAATTGGAAGATTCGGTTTGATGGATGGACAAAGCATTTTTGCTTATCTTGGAACATATCCTCCCGAACCTTCTCCATGGGAAAAGATTAAACTTGGCTGGGCTGAACCTGTAACAATGGAAATTCAAAATGCTGATGTAAATCTTGTTACTAATCTTGCTGCAACAATGAGCGACACAGTAATACTAAAAGTACCTCTCAATTCTTCTGAATATTATCTGATTGAAAACCGTATCCGTGATGCTAACAAAGATGGCTCAACACTTACTTACATTCAGAACAATGTCGTTAAAACAAAAACATTCCTAAATGACACAACCGGCTATCGCAGTTTTGATGTTGATTCTCTTTCCGGAGTCATAATCGATGTTGATGAATTTGACTGGGCTGTTCCCGGCAATGGAATAGTTATCTGGCATATTGATGAAAATGTTATTAACGAAAAGATCGCAGAGAATAAAGTTAATAC
>DATIJX010000019.1:0-5981 GCA_035478175.1 Ignavibacteriaceae bacterium | reverse complement strand
AATAGCATAGGCTATCAGAAAAGGTTCTATCCCCATTTTAAAAAGTCTTGCGACAGCACTTGGCGCGTCATTCGTGTGTAATGTTGAAAATGTAAGGTGACCGGTGTTTGCAAGTTTTATTGCTGTTTCTGCCGTTTCCTTATCTCTCATTTCACCTACTAAAACAATATCCGGATCGTGACGAAGAATAGATCTTATCGCCTGCTCAAAATTCATTTTGTATCCGATCTTTAACTGACGAGCACCTTCAATAACATACTCAACGGGATCTTCTACTGTAAGAACATTTACTTCCGGATTAATAACCTGGTAAAGAGCAGCAACCAATGTTGTACTTTTACCACTACCAGTAGGACCGGTGAGAATCACCATTCCCTGCGGTTGATTAATGGCTTTAACAAAATTTTGACGAGCGATTCCATTTAGTCCTAATTTATCAAGATCTCTGATGACTTTTCTGTCATCGAGAATTCTTATAACAATACTTTCAAACTTGTTTTTTAATTCTGTGCCCACCATTGGTAAGACCGATACTCTGAACCTGATAACATAACCATCTATTTCTCTCTGTATAAAACCATCCTGTGCCATTTCACGTTCGAACCTGTCCATACCTTTACCACGATCTTTAACCACTGCAATTACAGCTTCCGGAAGAGTATTCTCCTGAACATGCCATAAACGCAATGATCCATCAATTCGCATGTAAACATCCGTGCGGTGACCGCTGCAAGGAATAAAGTGAATATCACTCGCGCCTTTACGAACAGCTTCCACGAGTGCCCCTTCAACAAGGTTTATCAGAGCACTTTTATTTATCTCCGCATCAAGTTCTTCTTCATCCAGATCTCCTTCTTTGTCTTCAGTTGGAATAAAGCTTTCATCATCGTCTGATATTGCTTTAAGATATAAGTTTTCAGGAGGAAGAATTTTTTCAACCAAAGTTTCATAATCTTTTTTCTTGATAAAGATTACTTCATACCTTTGTGCATTAAGTCCAAAGGCAACCTTAGGGATGTTTCTGTCGGTAGGATCAATCGCGGCAATTATCAGCTTATCCTTTTGGCGCTCATCGTACATAAATGGAATGATCTTGTGCCTGAGCATTATATCTTTTAGCTCATCTCCCGAGCCTTCAATAATTTTTCGAATGGCCTCCAGACGATCAGCAGGTATCTCATAAGAATCTATATCTAACTCACGAAAAGCATAAAGTATCGCAACTTCTCTGAAGATCACATCGTGATCATAACTAAATTCATCTACAAGTATCTGCGCAAGGTTACGTCTTAATTTGTTGCGATCATTCAGCTTTGTATTTAATGCTTTCTCAAGAGTGATCTGGTCAATTATCCCCTTCTTAAAAAGGAGGTAACCGATTTTATCTGTCATTTCCAAGTTAGTTTCAATCATAACTAATTTATAGCTCCATTACTAATTAACACCTGGTGTCTTTGGTCTTACCGTTGCAGTTTCTGCAGATACAAGTGTCAATGCAATCATTACAACCATTATTATCATCGCAATAGAAACCTGAATTATCTCAATTAAGTTTTTCAAACGATAAACCGTTTCACTTTCATAATAATTCGCCAATTGTAATGCTGTGTTCTTAAGCGTACCAGACTCTTCGCCAGAGTGAATACGTGAAAGGGCCGTTTCCGTAAACACTCCCGATGCTGCAAAAGCATCTGTTACACCAACTCCTTTTTTTAACATTAATGGAATAGCCACATTTTTTATTCTCTCTTCAAAATAAGTATTACCGGTTGCTTCGGCTGCTATTCTTATAGGTTCAATACTTTCTGCTGATCCGTGGTAGAGAGTATAAAACACACGGCAAAACACTTCAATTAGTGTTTTATGAATTAAAGATCCAATTATGGGTAATCTTAACAAGTATTGATCATAAAGCAGCCTGCCCTTTTTTGTCCTGACAAATTGGAATAAGGCTATCGGTGGTATGAACATAACTCCAGCAATCAGCCAGGGGTTTGCCACTAAAAAATCACTCATTTTTAGAGTAAATGCTGTCATTGGTGGCAACTCTATTCCAAACCTAACAAATAGTTTGGCGGTTTCCGGGAATATATAACCCACGTAAAACATAACAGCCAGCAAAAGTACAAATAGAGTGACCATAGGAGTAATTAGTGCGCTCCTTAAACTTTTCTTGAATTCCTGTCTTCTTTCAAGAAATTTTGCAGTTGCTTTATATATTTCAGCCATGTTACCGCTCTTTGAGGCAAGACCTAACATATAAGCCGTAAATTTTCCAAATATATGTTGATACTTGAGAAAAGTAGCTTCAGAATCTGCGCCCTTACGCAGATCATTATTGATCTCTTTGAGGGTATTTCGCAGAGTAGCGTTTTGAGTATCGTTAATTAGTAATGTGAGAATTTCACCATACGAGAGTTTTTGTTCCAGGAGTTCAGCACTGATCTTTACATAAGTTACAACCTCTGAATATGGAGGTTTCGACTGAATGTCCAGTAACTTTTTATTTATAGATAAAACTTTGTAACCAAGCCTTGCTAAAGCCTCCTCAACTTCTTTTTTACTGAAAGCTTTTTGCTCACCTCTAATAGCTTTTTCTTTTCCCTTTCGGACACGGTATAGATAAGTAGATTTTTTTTGCACCTCACTAAGCTTCAGCTTGTTCTTCTCAGCCAGTTTTTGAATTTTTTTCTTCCCCTCTGCAGTATTGTTAGCAGTAACGGTGCCGGTTATGGTCTGTCCGTTTAATTTTTGCGCAGTAAATTTGTACTCAACCATTTATTACTCGTTATTGATGATTTGAAAGTTTTATTGTTGCCGTCAAATTTGGTTCCGAAATTTCTTTTGAATTTTTTACCAAATACTTGATTTTCTCTTGCGTTTATTCAATAAATTCAAGTAATAAAGAAGCATTAGAGTAAAAAATACTTTCAGCAGCTATATGCTCGAACAGCAGGACAACGGTTTCTCCGAAGGTTTTTTCAGATATGCCAGATAATAAGGTGTGTTGTAAGGTATCAAAAGTGAAAAGTGAGGTTCACCTAAAAGGTGAGCCTCACTTTTGATTCGTAACGTAAATTTCAATTTTTAAAATAAAAAAGGGCTGCAACCCTGCAGCCCTTAAAATATTTTATTAAAAATATTTTAATTTGACCTGTTGTCTATTGAACTTCAGATATTATTTCGAGTGGGGTTACAGTTGTAACGACAGTCCAATTTGCTGCATATTCAGGATCTAAAGGTGTGGCTGTGAAAGTAATTTCATCAGCAGTTTCAGCTGGAGCTGCCCAAGATGCATCAGTGGAGGTTATTAAATTTGCTGGTAAATTATTCCAAACTTTAGTGGTAAAATCAAGAAAACTTTGTCCACCACCGTTCATTGAGAGCGGTTTTTTGTAATACTGCTGAGCCATAGCTCCGATGTTGGTTCCCTGAGAAACTATTGAATCCTGTGTTGAGGTTTCAGCGTTAGCGTTAAACAAGTTGATACCAACTACTACTGCGATACCAACTATGATAACACCAAGTACGATTAAGAGAAGTTGTTGCTGACCCATTTTTTACTCCTTTTGTTTGTTTGTATTTAGTTAGTTAAGTGTTTTTGTGAATTATGAGTTAAAATATAATTTCTGTATAAAATTCATTTGCCGTTACAACTGTTTCAACTTTTATCGAATCAGTCCCTGTAACTACTTCAGTTCCCGTGCCAGTTATCGTAATCAGATTAGCGGTTACATTTGCATTATAGGATCCGGCTTCTGTGTCGGTCAATGGAGCAGGAATTTCCCAGCCAAAGAAAGAATTACCTCCACCGCTATATTCACGTGGTTTCTTGTAATAAGTAATTGCATGTATAGCAATATTCGCAGACTCGCTTATCATCAGATCACGTTTTTGTTCCACTGCATTAGCCTTAAATAATCCCAAAGATAATAAAACCGCTACGCCGACTATTATTACTCCGAGTACTATTAAAAGTAATTGCTGCTGACCCAAAACTTTTAGTTCCTATATTATTTTATTATGCTTAATACTTGATGGCTTTTCTTATCTATCTTAGTTAGCCATTCTTTGTCGTTAATTACTAAAGAAATATGCCAAGCCAACCAAAGCCCGGTTTCTTCATATTTTTTAAGCAAAATTGACGATATTAATGACGTGGGTAAGTTTTACAAGTAATTATTTCAAATCAGGTTGTTGTGGGAAGTATAAAAACTTTGTTAGGATTTACTTTCAAATGTTAACCGTCCATTCTGCCGTCTACGAATTTATGCGATAGGAGAACATTTTAATTTCAGTAACTACTTCTAAACTAATTTATATGTCACTTGGACTTAAGTTCGAAGAAAATTATGGAGCAATTATTACTATAGTTGTTGGTAATTCTGACAAAAACCCTTAAAGCTTTATTTAATTATATTTTTAGTAGAGAGTTAAGTGGGAAATTTTACTTCAAGCTGTGGTGTTTCATATGTTAATCCATGGGAGCGAATTCGGAGAAATTTTCTACATAACTGCGGTAAAAAAGGTCAGTCTTTGATCTTTATATGCAGCTCTTTCAATTGCTCTTCGCTTACAATCGAAGGGCATTCATCCATCAGTGATACCGCACTGGCAGTTTTGGGGAAGGCAATAGTATCTCTTATCGAATCAACTCCGGTAAATAACATTACCATTCTATAAAACCCAAACGCAATTCCGCCGTGGGGATATACAACAAATTCAAATGAATTAATCAAGAATCCAGATTTCGATTCAGCTGAATATTGTAATCGTCTGCTTATCTCAACATCTCCAGATCTGCTACTCTCACAGCTCATAATCCCGCTTTCCAAATCACAGTTTCACTAAATTGGTATGGGGGATAAACTTTTTACCAAATTTTCGTTTTGTTATATTACTCATCATAAAAACAAAAGAAGACTAAATAATATGGCTAAATATTTTGATCGAATAACCGTTAATCCAAAGATATGTCTGGGCGACGCAACAATCCGCGGTATGAGAATTACTGTGGCTTTTGTTTTAAAATTAATTGCCTCTGGAATGAGCAGTGAAGAAATTTTGATCTCCTATCCGGAGTTAGAGAAAGAGGATCTGAAGCAGGCCATAGAATATGCTGCCTGGTTAGCAAGTGAACGCCATCAACCATTAGCAGTTTAGAATCAACAAACTTAGATTTGATAAATAAAATTTTATAAAGAAAGAATTAATATGAATTGGAGAAACAATATAACTACAGATCCCCTTATCTGTCACGGTAAAGCTTGTATTAAAGGGACCAGAATAATGGTCTCTGTAATTCTAGATAATTTAGCCGCTGGAGTTAATGAGCAGGAAATATTAAAAAGTTACCCTTCGCTAACACCAGAAGATATTAGAGCAGCAATTTCTTATGCGGCTGAGTTAACAAAGGAAAAATTAGTAGCAATAACAGAATAAAAAATGCAGTTTAAGATAGATGAGAATCTGCCTGCTGAGCTAGCAGAATTATTACAGGGTGCAGGATATGATGCAAAAACCGTGAATGAGCAGCAGTTGAATGGAACAAAAGACTCTGTTTTAATAAATCATTGTAAGATTGAAAATCGTGTGCTTGTTACTTTGGATTTGGATTTTTCAGATATAAGTGAGTATCCACCAGAAAAATATGAGGGAATTATTGTGCTAAGAACAGGAAGTCAGAATAAATCGCATGTGCTGAATATTTTTAAGCGCTTGATCCCCATACTTAACGTCGAGCAAATAAATGAACGTCTATGGATTGTGGAAGAAAGTTTAATTCGTATTCGTGGAAAGGAAAAGTAAAAACGAAATCCATTTTGTTTTCATAAACTCATTAAATCTTTACTCCATGAACAACCTGTAACCAATTACCCGTCACTAATCTTTATATGCAGCTCTTTCAATTGCTCTTCACTTACCGGGGAAGGACATTCATCCATTAACGACATTGCGCTGGCAGTTTTGGGGAAGGCAAT
>DATIJX010000018.1:0-7577 GCA_035478175.1 Ignavibacteriaceae bacterium | reverse complement strand
TTTTCGTTTTTCTTACTGCGAAAATACGAGGTATTGCACCCAATTGAATTTGGAAAGTTAAATTTTTCTTCCATTTGTTTAATAGAATTTTTAATATCGCTTGAACATACGATCTCAAGTGTTCCGGATATGTAATCCTTGTAAGAATCTACCCGGGTATAATAAGCACCATACTTACTCAACAGCGAGGGAATAACTGAATTGTGCTCTGTGTAATAAATAGTAGAGGTATGACAAAGTACAATATTAATTACCAGGTTTTCAGAAATTGAAATTGCCTTTTTTACTTTACCTTTCTTAAGAAAGGATTCATAAAGAATTTTATCATCGATAAAATTTTTTATCATAGCTCCGTCAAGCGAAATAATATATCCATTTATGGAAAGCTCCTTTGCTATATCTGTGACTGCAGAATCCAGCCGACCAGTTGCCAAAGAAATAATCACGCCTTCACTCATCAATTCTTTTATGAGCTTCTTGCTCTCAATACCTAATTCACCATTATCGTCTAGAAGAGTTCCATCAATATCGCTGACAATATGCTTGATTTCTTTAAGATCCATATTTTGTTTCAATTAAACTCTTTTCCTAATTAATGATCAATTGAGATTTACTCATACTCATAAAATTTCATACGAAACGATGATTAGAATAAATTATTGAGATTATTAAGTTGAAATTTAGCTCTTCTTATTTAGAAAGAATATACCACACGTATTCATTAAACTATTCTTTTGAGCAATAATTTGAGTATTCTATGCTTTTTTCAACGAAATGCTATTTTTGTGATGCTGAAGTTTAAGTCTAATTCTTCATTAAAAAAGGAAAATAAGTCTTCAATTCGTAGCCCTTAAAAGTGGATTTTTTACTTAAAGTGATTATATCTGAATAAAATTAAAAGCTATTGCTAAATTTAATTCGGGCATTGATATTGCTAAATACTAACTGTTTATTCATAATTTCTAATTTTTTAAATGGACTATGTAATATTGACATTCCTTTTTATAGCAATTGGATTCGTGATTTTTAAGTTTAATAAAAATGGAAAAAGGGAATTCAGGCCAATAATATCTGATCGAGAACGAGCTGAAATTGAGAAAAAAGCTGAAAAAGATCGTCCTGAATCATCAGCTAAATCTGCTCAGGAACAGCAAAAAGAAGATACTCCTAAAACCATACTGCCATCAAAAAATTTCACACTTGAGTTAAACAGGTTTAAATCATTTTACGATAATGAGAGTGTTGAACTAATTCAATTTATGAGAAATGGAATTCAGAAAAGTAATGCTCAAAATTATAGGGGAGCTTTGGAAGATTTCAGCCATGCAGTTGAGCTGAAACCATTTGAACCAGCAGTACATTATTGCAGGGGTATAGTCAAACTTATATTGAAAAATTTTGAGAGTGCAATTAGTGATTTCACTGAGGCTGTAAGACTTCAGATTAATGAACAAAATGTATTTTTTTATCGTGGTCTGGCCAATTACGGAGCAAAGGATTTTGATTATGCTATTCTTGATTTTTCCAGGTTTGTAAAATCAGCAAGTAATTTTGCTGAAGCGTATTTCAATTTAGCTTTATGTTACAAACAAAAAAGAGATTACCAAAAAGCAATTGAGTTTTTCACTGAGACTATAAATAAAAATCCACGTTACGAAGTAGCATATTTTGAAAGAGCACTGATTAAAAATAAAATAGAAGACAAAGAAGGCTGCTGCAGGGATTTAAAGAAGGCAATGGAAATGGGACATCTGGAGGCTTATCATTACATTAAAGAATTCTGTGAGGTGCAAAACTAAAAGAATAAATTATCACTAATCAATCTTTTGTAAATCATTAAAAGCTTCCTCAACGGTTTGGCAAACCGGAAGAACCCTGTCCAACTGAGTTATTTTAATTAGTGCGTAAACCTTCTCTGATGGTGAAGCTATTCGCATCTGCCCGCCTGTAGTATTCAATATTCTGTTAGCAACAAGAATTGCACTTAAGCCTGAACTATCGCAGCTCTCAACAGCAGATAAATCAAGTATAAACTTTTTTGCGCCCTCAACTTTAAGAAGCATTGTAAATTCACCTTTCAGTAATCCGGAGATGTTAGTATCAAGCCGGGCTTCGTTCAATTTGAATATGGTGATATTGCTTTCTTTTTTTACTTCGAAATTCATTTTAAAGTCCTTGAAACATTTTTAGACAATCTATTAGATTTTTATAAGAAGTTTCCGGATCATTTTGCTTGTTGATAACCTGAAGGTTAAAATAATTATCAGAATCAGAACGAACAAAACCTATTTTTACATGAGCATTAAGCGACTTTGCGATATAACTGTAATAGAGAGTTTCATCACGGTTGGTATCGATTATAACATCAAAGCGCATGCTGGATAATTTATCGAGTAGTTTTTTGGATGGAAGTTTTAGCTGGGTCTCATCTTTTAGCCCGTGTTCGATTGCATTAGTTTTAAAATATGGTTGAAGCAGACTGACTCTAAAATCATAAGTCATAACTACAATATTTTTCCTTTGCTCTCTCAAATACTCAAGGATAGGGAAAACAAATCTGAAATCGCTTTCTTTAGCAGGCATCAGGATTAGAAAGGAATACGTTTTTGAAAAAATAGAAGCAAAATTTTTCTGGCTGAATTCTCCACCCGGAACTCTTCGTTGAACGATAAATCTTGCAGCACGTTCTTTTAATGTTGCAATCATTTTAGTTCCGCTTCACTGATTTTTTTTTGAAACTCAATTTCATCTAAAATAATTATGCCCAGAGTTTTTGCTTTATCTAATTTTGAACCCGCTTTTTCCCCCGCTAAAACATAATCTGTTTTTTTACTTACACTGGATGTAACATTACCCCCAAAGTTAGTGATTTTCTCTTCTGCTTCTTCCCGTGTAAATGAGCTTAAGGAACCTGTAAGCACGAAGGTTTTGCCCTTAAAAAAGTTATCGCCCACAAAATCAGTTTTAGCATCAGTAAAACTAAACTTTAAGCCGGCCTTTTTCAATTCTTCAATATTTTTTTTATTGTGACTATCACTGAAGAATTTTTTAACACTTTTACTTATGCTTTCACCGATTTCATAAACTTCCACTATTTCTTCTTCAGTTGCTTTAATTAATGAGTCGAGTGATTTGAAATGAGCAGCAAGCTTTTTAGCTGCACCTGAACCAACATAACGAATTCCAAGTGCAAACAAGACTTTATCAAATGGTTTTTCCTTGCTTCTTTCGATTGAATTCAGAAGATTGGAAATACTTTTTTCTCCCAGCCTATCTATAGCTACCAAATCATCCTTAAAATTTTTCAGCTTGTAAATATCACTATAGGTCTTTAAAAATCCTTTTTCAACAAATAAATCAATCAATGATTCTCCAAGCCCTTCAATATCCATTGCACCACGTGAAGCGAAGTGTTCTAACCTGCCTTTTATCTGGTCCGGGCACTCGCTGTTTTCACAATAAAAAGCTACTTCACCTTCAGGTTTAAATAACTTAGATCCGCAGGCTGGACATTTTTCAGGCGGTTTAATTTTTCTGCTTCCCGATGGTCTCTCACTCAACACAACCTCAACAACTTTTGGGATTACATCACCACCTTTTTCAATAACAACTATATCATCAACCCTAATATCTTTTCTTTCTATCTCATCAAAATTATGAAGGGTTGCTCTACTTATAGTGGAACCTGCAAGAAATTTCGGTTCAAGCTCAGCAACCGGTGTTACGGCACCTGTTCGTCCAACCTGCCAAACAATATCCTTAATCTTTGTAATTGCTTGTTTTGATTTAAACTTAAACGCAACAGCCCAGCGCGGTGCTTTAGCAATACTTCCTAACTCGTTCTGCTGCTTAATTGAATTTACTTTTATAACCGCACCATCAATTTCGTATTTCAACTTCTCACGAAGAATTTCAAACTCCTTACAAACTCGAACAACCTCTTCGATGCTGCTGCATTTTTTAAAGTGTTCATTAACTTTGAATCCAAGTTTCTTAAGTAATAAAAGATTTTCTTCCTGAGATTTCAATTCGTCTTCAGGGCTTATTAAGCTGTACGTAAATGTGTTGAGTGGTCTTCTTGCAACAATTTTCGGATCCTGTAATTTCAACGTGCCGGCCGTAGAGTTTCTTGGATTAGCAAATGTTTTTTCACCGCTTTTTTCTCTTTCTTTATTCAGATTTTCAAAATCTGCTATATTCATAAAAATTTCGCCACGTACTTCAAAGTCATTAAGCTTATAAGAAATTGATTTGTCTTTTTTAATTTTTAAAGGAATGGATTTTATTGTCCGGACGTTATTGGTTATTTCCTCTCCTGATGTTCCATCACCACGTGTAGCAGCTGTTTTCAAAACTCCATTTACATAATTTATACTTACTGATGCACCATCAATTTTCAGTTCAACCAGGTATTCAACTTTCTCATCATCTGCCAATCCATCTTTTACTCTTCTGTCAAAATCATATAACTCATCTTCGGAATATGTGTTAGAGAGACTGAGCATAGGAATTTTATGTTCGACAGGCTTAAAGTCTTTTGTGAGATCGTTACCAACTCTTTGCGTTGGTGAGTCAGGTGTAATTAGTTCGGGGTATTGTTTTTCAAGAGCTTCTAATTCTTTAACAAGCTTATCATACTCCGGATCGCTGATTGCTGGTTGTGCGAGAACATAGTATTTATAATCGTGTTCCCTAATCTGCACTCTTAAGGCTTCAATTTTTTTTTCGATAGATCGCATTCTACTCTATCTTTAATATCGGGGGGGAAGTTAATCTTTGAATACCCTTCCTGTTTATTTCGTAATGCCTTACGGAACCTCTTTTCCCTTCAAAGTTTAGAAGCTGATTATCTAACCTCAAAAGAATAACTCCCGAATTGCCAAGTGTAAATTTAAAATTATCTGTTGCGTAAACTGTTTTTGTATTCTTCGGATAAAGAAGAAAATCTTCTTTCTTTATATCATCATGTATAACCATCACCCAGGCTGAATCAACAGAATCAGCATTGACAAATTGTAAAGTGAGACTATCCGTGTTTATTTTGGCTACCGGAGCTTCATCCGGTTCCTCTTTTGTCTCGTATCGATCTCTGGTTTCCTCTAAAACTTTTTCGTATGGTATTTCCTCTACAACAATCGTCGAGCTTCTATTCATAAAAGCAAAAAATATTATAACACCTGCCAGAACAATCCCGACTGCATAAATTATAACTCTAAGCTGATTTTTCATTCCATCGGGTTTAGCAGGTGCTTTTGAGGTGAGATTACTTCCGTCAAAGATAGGTGGTGCTTTTTCTTTTTCTGACTCCGGCTCAGGTTTGCTTATTTCAATCTTCTGCTCAAGCAGGGACTTTGGTTCATCATCTTCAATAACTTTTCCTGCTATTACATCTTCATATTTTTTTAATGTTTCCTGTTCATCAAGGTCAATGGCCTTTGCATATTGCTTGATGAAGGCTTTAACGTACAGGTCGGGCAGAAAACCAAAATTGCCGTTATCTATGGCTTCCAGGAATTTAAAATCAATCCGCGTTCTGGCTGCTATTTGATCGAGTGAAACTCCTTTTTTCAGCCTCGCTTTTCTTAATTGTTCAGCGAATCTATCAAGCATTTGATATATATTTTAATGTTTTCTAAAGTAAAATATTTAAGAAACCCTCACGAGCCTTGCCGCAAAAGCTCCATCTGTTTTATGAATATGCGGTAAAGTCTGAATACATCCGTTTTCGTCCACCAGTTCTTCGGGGAACTTTTCTTTTGCATTTTCAAATCTGAAGTTTGAATTTTCATCTAAAAACTTTTTTACTATTTGAAAATTTTCTTCCGGCTCAATTGAGCAAGTGCTGTAAACAATAACTCCTCCTACCTTCACCAATGAAGCTGCTTTATTAAGCAGTTTTAGTTGCACGACATTCAAATTACGGATATCAAATAAATCTTTTTTCCATTTTATATCAGGCTTCTTAGAAAGTGTTCCCGTTCCTGAACAAGGTGCATCAACAAGCACTCTGTCAAATGGTAAACCTTTATATTCAAGAGCATCGGCTTCTACAATTCTTACGCAATCAACACTAAGCCGCACCATATTTTTTTGTAATAACTTAAGACGACTTTCAAAACGATCAACTGCAACCACTTCTCCTCTTGAATGCATCAGTGCTGCAATGTATGCTGTTTTTCCGCCCGGAGCTGCACACATATCGAGCACACGATGTCCTTCCTGAACATCAAGCAGTCTGCAGGCAAGTCCGGCACTTTCATCCTGAATATTAAAATACCCTTTTGTATAAAGATCCCACGCGGTGATGTTAGTAAGATTCTGCAGCTTAAAAAATTCGGGGAGATAGTAACCCTGCCGGTATTTCAAATTTACATTTTCAAGCAGAGTTTTAAATTCTTCGGGCTTAGTTTTTAGTGCATTTATTCTCAGTGTTAAATATGGTTTTTCATTGTTCGTCGCTAAAAGTTTCTCGGTATCCTCTCTTCCAAATCTTGCGAGATATCTTTTAACCATCCAGGACGGATGTGAATAATAAGCTGTAAGGTATCCGAGTAAATCTTCAGCAGGATCAGGATAACGGATTGCATTTTTGCTGCGGATAATATTTCTCAATACTGCATTAACCAAATCAGCAGGTTTCTGACCCTGAAGTTTTTTTACGAATTCAACCACTTCATTTACAGCAGCATAGTCAGGAACTCTGTCTAAAAAAAGAACCTGGTAAAGCGCAACACGAAGCGCATTTTTCAGATTAGGAATAGCTTTTGAAAAAGTACCTTTGTAAAAACCATTTAGTATCCAATCGAGTCTGCCCTGCCATCTTACAACTCCGTGAACAATTTCGTACAACAATGCCTTATCCGGCCCGCTCATTTCCATGCTTTTCATTTCGTTGTCGAGCATTCTCTCAAGGTAAGCATCGGTTCTATCTATTCTGTTAAGTATTTTTATTGCCAGCCCGCGAACACCCTGATATAAATCTACTATACTATGTGATTCAATTTTTACAGTTGTATTATTCGTTTCCTGATCCACTAATAACCTCTTTTGCTTCGGTCTTCTTTTGTTAAATTAAATATGGTTTCAAACAGTGCTTCATCCTCTTTACTGAAAGTTTTCTCTCTTCTTGCAAATACTGCTGATGCGGTTTCAACTGCCTTTACGAGTTTATATTCTTTCATTGATTCACTTCCTCCCCAACCAAATGAAACAATATACTTTGGAGGGAAGCCTGCACCATAAACATTGCTTGAAAATCCAACAACGGTTCCTGTGTTGAACATTGTGTTGATTGCTGTCTTTGAATGGTCCCCCATCATCAAGCCGACAAACTGTCTTCCCGAATCAATGTGTCTACCGTTTACCTGAACTTTGATAGTTCCATAATTATTCTGAAGATCGCTGTTGTTTGTATCAGCACCAAGATTTATCCAGCTTCCGAGATAAGAATGACCTAAAAATCCTGAATGCTGTTTGTTTGTGTAAGAATGAATAATTGTATCCTCTACTTCGCCGCCGACCTTGCATACTTTTCCGATGCTCACATTCGGATAAATTGTTGCACAGCTTTTTATTTT
>DATIJX010000017.1:0-19052 GCA_035478175.1 Ignavibacteriaceae bacterium | reverse complement strand
GTTGGAACCGCACATATCTCTCGGCAATCTGCGGATCTTGTAAGAGAAGTAATTGAAAATGAAAAACCCGACGTTGTTTGTGTTGAACTTGATGAAAAAAGATTGAAAGCTCTCTCAGAGAAAAACCGCTGGGAAAATCTTGATCTACGACAAATAATTAAAAATAAACAGCTAAGTACGCTGATGGTAAACTTGATACTTTCATCCTATCAGAAAAAACTTGGTGAAAAACTCGGTGTTACACCGGGCACAGAATTGTTAGAAGCAGTGGAAACTGCAAATGAAAATAACATTCCCGTTGAGCTTTGCGACAGGGAGGTACGTGTTACTCTCAGACGCGCCTGGCATTCAATGAACTTGTGGCAAAAGAGTAAATTTCTTTCCGGAGGTTTAGCGGGGATTTTCGAAAAACAAGAATTGACAGAAGAAAAACTTACAGAACTTCGAAACAAAGATGTTCTCTCTGAAATGATGGATGAAATTGGTAAAGCAATGCCGGTGTTAAAGAAAGTTATTATCGATGAACGGGATCAATACATCGCTCAAAAAATGAAAGATAGTAAGGGGAAAAAAGTTGTTTCGGTGGTTGGTGCGGGACACGTTAAAGGTATTGTGAAGTATATAGAAAATAATGGTGAGGTAGATTTGAAGAGTATTGAAGTAATTCCGGAATCTTCCTTATTAAGCAAATTATTAGGTTGGGGAATTCCGTTTATAATTGTTGCATCAATATTCTATATCGGATTCAGCCAGGGAATAACTGAAGCAGGCAACAATGCACTTTTCTGGATTCTTGCCTGTGGAATTCCAAGTGCAATTGGTTCGTTACTTTCTGCAGCTCATCCGGTAACAATTATCGCTTCATTCGTCTCAGCACCAATCACAAGCCTTTCTCCATTGATTGGAGTAGGTTATGTGGCAGCCTTTGTTCAGGCATATATGCAGCCGCCAATTGTGAAAGAGTTTCAGGAAGTTTCGAAAGATTTCAGAAAAGTCAGCAACTGGTGGAAGAACCGTCTGCTCAAAGTATTCCTTGTATTTATATTATCAAGTATCGGTGGTGTTATCGGAACTTCGGTGGGATTTTTTGAAATTGTAAAGAATGTTTTTAATTGAGTGCTTTGTATTAA
Organism: Ignavibacteriaceae bacterium; assembly: GCA_035478175.1. GTDB lineage: Bacteria > Bacteroidota > Ignavibacteria > Ignavibacteriales > Ignavibacteriaceae > IGN2. Next base: position 17,922 of record DATIJX010000017.1, on the reverse strand, counting down.
ATAAGTACTTAGATTAAAGCTTTATGAAAGATAACATCACTGGATAAGATGTAAATCTAAATTATTTTGTAATGTGAAAAATCCCGTAAATAAATAATACAACTAAGAACTATTTAAAGTAGCAACATTACTTTTTTACCCCCCCCCCCATAAAATTTGCATTACTTTATATTTCGCTGAGGAATAATTTTTGATTAATATATTTTAATAAAATCTGGGAATAAGGGATGCTCTTTCGATCATTAAAAGTGGTGGTGAGTAAATCTCACAAGATTTCCTTTCAAGTAAGTAAATGGTTTTCTGCTGCAATTGTTGCCCTCCTGTTTTTATATTTTTTAAGCTGTGATGATAACGGTGTTGAACCACGTGATATACCATTACCACCACTCCCAGATGATGCTGCAATCTTTGTTTCAATGGATGACGCTGATGGTTTGGGCATGCTTATATTGAATGCGAACACGCTTGAGCCAATAGATAGTATGTACACAACCCCTGGTTTTCCATTTTCAATTGAATTTTCACCAGATTACAACACATGGTATTCCTCTTGGGGAAGAAACGCCAATTATTGCTTATACTCAGGTAGTATTCATCCAATCGAAATCCTTAATTCTATACCACTCATTTATGCAAAAGGCTACCTTGCACAAAGTCCAGATCGAGGATATATTGTTGCTTATGGTTACAAAGGAATTGATGTTTTTGAGCGCGAGACTTTGAATTTATTATATCAAGATACAACTATTACAGACACCTTCGCTGGGATAACATTTTCAAAAAAACAAAATAATATTTACTATGTATGGACAGAGAAAGGAGAAATTGTAGGTATAGGCGTTTTTAATATTGAGCTTAAAAAAACTATTGACACTTTAAGACTATTCAATAGAATAAAATATCCTGATATTGCAAGTTCTGATATTGTAGTTTCGAATGATGATAAATATCTTTTCTTTTCAGCCTGGAATTGGAGAGGATTAGGGGGATACGGGTCTTTTTTTGTAATTGATTTGATTGAAAGACGTATTATTAAAGAATATCCAGCAGGTGCATTTTCACAATTAGGTATTAGCCCAGATGGGATAAATGTTTATATGGGTGACCCAGGCGGATATCTTTATATACTCCCAAGTTTGAAGAAGGTTTGGCGGTATGATATAAAAAATAAAACTATGAATATATTTTTTGACTCATTCGGTGGTACAGATCAGTTTGCATCTGCAGATGATAATAGAACTATTTTTATATCTGCCTGGGGTCAATTTAAAACTCCAGACGGGATTGATGCCAGCATAGTTAAAGTTGATGCCCTTACAAAAAAAATAATTGGTTCATATACTATTCCAAAAGATTCGCTTGGAAATTATTCGCGATTGATCCGAAACATAAAGTTTGGGAAATACTCAATAAATTAAAAGTGAATAATAGAAGGGAGGTGAAATAAAAAGTAAAATTAAAATAAACGCCATCGTGCGGGTAACACGATAGCGTTATAACACTCAAACAATAAACCCTATGGATTGACATTGGATACCACCAACGAGGATTTATATTGTTTGTAATTCAAAGATAAAAAATTACTCTTCCTTTTTCAATCCAAAGGATTGTAACAACAATGGGAGGAAATAAAATGAAAACTCTGAATTGTTTGTTTGCCCTGTTTACTTTAATGCTAACCCCATCAACAATTATTAGTGGTGATTATTTTTATGCAGGAGATCAAAAGGTTAGTATAAATATTGATCGATCAACGATGGTTGTAATATTTAAGCAGGATAAGCTGTTTAAAAACAGCGCATCATTTTATGAAAGTATTATTGAACTAAATGAAGCGACTGTTTCTATAGATCAAAAAATGGTTATGCTTGTATTTCGAACCGAACAATTAAAGACTGAAATTGAGATATTAACCGACATTGGTTTATCTATAGAAGATATTGAGTGGTATTCATTTGGCTATATAGCAAATAATATAACACCCCTTCGGCCTACTAATAGAATTTCCTTTAAACTAAGGACAGGCTATTCTAGAAATGACTTAGAACCTTTTATAAAGGGAAAAGCTACGTTTGATAGCACTCCCTTTGGAACACCACAAATTAAAATTAACGAACCTAAGGATGATATTGTATTGTTATCGAATAAAATATACAAGAGTGGGTTTGTAGAATATTGCCATCCAGATTTTATAGCAGATATAATTCTTTACGATGACCCACTTTATTCTCAACAATATTTTCTAAACCACACGCAACAGTTTGGTGGTAATAAATTTGACACCGATATTGATGCCCCTGAAGCATGGGATATTACAAAGGGCTCATCAACGATAACGGTTGCTGTAATTGACGACGGTTTGGATGCACACGATGATCTGAAAGATGCGAATGGGAATAACAGGATCGTAGGCGGATATACTCCTTATAATGGGGGAAATGGTAGTCCATCAAGCGATTCGTATCATGGTATACCATGTGCAGGAATAATTGCGGCATCCCATAATAATATAAATGTAAAGGGGGTTGCACCAAATGTAAAATTAGTCACCGTTAATATTCTTTCGCCGCTATCAAGTAATGATCAGGTTGCTGATGGTATTAATTGGGCTTGGAAACCTGATAAAGGTAAAGCTGATATACTTAGTAATTCATGGGGTTATGGTTGCAACGCATCTGGTTTTACCTGGCCTGCAATAACTACGGCGATTACCAATGCACGGACTCAAGGAAGAGGAGGGAAAGGATGCATTGTTGTTTTCGCTGCTGGAAATAATTATCCTACTGATAAATGCGGTTACGGACCAGCTGGTTATATAAGTTTCCCCGCTACAGTTACAGGTGTTTTATGTGTTAGCGCATCAAACTACAATGGAAATATCGCATCTTATAGTTCTCGAGGAAACCGGATAGATGTTACCGCTCTTGGTGGTGAAAGTGATATTCGTACATTGGATAGAATGGGAAGTTATGGATACAATACCGGAAATGATGTGACAAATTTTGATGGGACTTCAGCAGCATGCCCACAGTTAGCAGGCGTAGCTGCACTTATACTATCAGTTAATCCCAACCTCACGGAACAACAAGTGAGGGATATAATTACATCTAATGCTACTGATATGGGAACAGTGGGAAAAGATAATTTATTTGGATGGGGACGTGTAAATGCTGCTAAATCAGTTGCAAAAGCATATTCGTTGGCAAATCCTAATTATTATTATACAATTGACACTGCCCCCTTAAATTTTTATGACAGCAATTTTAATATGACTTTTACATCTGGACCCATTCCAGGTGTTCTTGCAGCAGGTGCTTACACAGTCGATAGATATTATATTGATGTAACTAGAGGTAATTTCATAAGTACACCTCAGGCTTGGTATACAGCACCTTATGGATATTCCTGGGCAAGTCCGAATAATGCATCTCGCTGGTTATTCAAAGAGACAACTAGTAGTTCTGTGCGATTTAAAACCGTGTTTTATTTTATAAAAACTTGCTATCCACCCTGTGGTCAAATTAATTTATGGGCTCCATTTGATCCTAACACAGCGCTAAGCAGAGAATTTATAACCCTCGGTATTCCTCCAATTCCTCCTGTTATAGATCACTTTGTTCAAAACCCTAATCCTATTTGTAAAGGTGGTAGCGGCAGTGTTACAGCATATCTTTCACAAGGAAATCCTACACCTACCTATACCTGGACAAAGATTGATGGTCCGGCAAGTTTTTATATTTTAAATTCAACCGGCAATCCCTGTTACGTTGCTTACAACTATACTGGTTTGTTAAGCCCTGACGACGTTACAGATGCAGTAATTCAATGCACCGCAACAATTAATGGTGTAGGTTCTAACACTAAAAATTACATTGTGGAGCTTGTCAATGAATGCCCCAGCTGCCCAACACTCGCCTTCGATGTTGGCGGAGAAATGAAGGATGACAATCCTCTTCTCATTACTTCTTTAAGCAATCCCGGTGTTGATGTAACGGATTATTACCTCATTCAAAATTCTGTTACTCCCGTTGGCAATAAAATAAATTTACGCATACACGAGCCGCAGACAGAACACACCTGGCTGGATTATGTTGAACTTATAGAAGCAAAAGTTAAAAGCGATGAGCTCGTTGCCATGAATGATGAAGGAGAGGTTATAAATTATAAGAACAATACCGCACCCGTTACTGTTCTGCTAAACGGAACCACTGATATTACAGAAATTCTGTCTTCAATGGATACACTCGATATTGATCTCAATGAAGGAGATATTATAACTATTCAAAGAAACATACAAGCTCCAGAGAATGATGGCGATGGTGACCTTGTGTTAGGTGGCATTGATCCAATTAAAGATCAGGAATCAATTACTCTAAGTTTAACTAATAAAGAAGATATCGAAGGGGAAAATTCAAAATTGGGTGATTTAACCTTCTTCTTCAGACCGAATAAAAGTATAATAGCTAAGAAACTAAGAAACCTGCCGCCTGGAAATCTTGAAATAACTATTAACCGGGAACTAACTTTAAATTATCTTACAATTGTAAGAAACATAAAAACAGCAAGAGTAAACAGTCTTGGTTTATTGAGTGCAAACCACCAGCATTCAGGTGATGTTAAAAACCTATTGCTTGGCATTGATCAGAATTATGCTGAAATCTTTCCTGGGGATATGATCAATTTTGTATTCCAGAAAGGAACTATACCGGCGGAAAAAATAGAATATATATTAAAGTCGGTTGGCAGATACGAAACAGATACAACTTCTGCACTTAACAAATTAGCAGGCACAGGCGAGGAAAATTTAATACCGAAAGAGAACAAACTTTATGACAACTACCCAAATCCGTTTAACCCGATAACACAGATAAAATATTCAGTTAAAGAAAATGGATTAGTTACACTGAAGGTTTATGATATATTAGGTAAGGAAGTAGCAGCACTCGTCAATGAAGAAAAGCAGGCAGGAACATACACAGTAACTTTTGATGCGGGAAGTATGGCAAGTGGAATTTACTTCTATACTATATCAGCAAACGATTACCAGAAAACAAAGAAGATGATTCTCATCAAGTAAAGATGCGCATTAAGATATGCCAGATTTTCAAAATTTGGCATATCTAATATCGTTGGAATAGTTCAATACAACGTTCCAACTGTGATTTTTATAGATGAAATCTTTTCCGCCGTAGGCGGACAGGTAAAAAGATGCCATCTCTCTGTACATAAAAAAAAAAAGTCCGGCAGCTGCCGGACTTCAATATTAAATAAGATATGTAAAAACTAGCCAAGGTAGGATTTTAATCTTCCGCTTCTCTTCGAGTGCCTTAAGTTTCTTAAAGCTTTCTCTTTAATCTGTCTTACTCTTTCTCGCGTAAGATTGAATCTTTCGCCAATCTCTTCAAGTGTTGCAGAATGGTCGCCTTCAATACCAAAGTAAAGCTTAATTACCTCTGCTTCTCTTTCAGTGAGAGTTGAAAGCACATTATGAACTTCTTTCTTCAGAGATTCTTTCATCAACTCTTTGTCAGGTAACGGCTGCTCATCATTTGGAAGAACATCAATCAGGGTGTTTTTGTTTTCGTCACCCGATTTTAACGGTGCATCCATTGAAACATGACGACCGGAAATCTGAAGTGCATAAGCAACTTCATCTGCAGTCATGTCTAAAATTTTTGCAAGCTCATCAGTCGTGGGTTTTCTTTCAAATTCCTGCTCAAGATCTCTGTAAGCTTTGCTTATCTTTGTCAGGTTCCCAACACGGTTCAGAGGCAAACGAACAACTCTCGACTGATCTGCAATTGCCTGCATAATTGACTGCCTTACCCACCACACAGCGTAAGAGATAAATTTAAATCCTCGTGTTTCATCAAATCGCTGGGCAGCTTTTATCAAACCAATGTTTCCTTCGTTGATTAAATCACCGAGTGAAAGTCCCTGGTTCTGAAACTGCTTTGCAACTGAAACAACAAATCTCAAATTAGCTTTGATCAGCTTTTCCTGGGCAAGCATATCGCCCTTCTTAATCTGAATTGCTAATTCAATCTCCATATTAGGAGTTAAAAGGTCAACCTTGCCAATTTCCTGTAAGTATTGATCGAGTGATTTACTTTCGCGATTTGTAAATTGCTTTGTTATTTTCAAGCTTATCGCTCTCCTTTATAGGATTTTAGTGAATAGAAATATTTGAGGTCATTAACGGTGAATTTGCCCACCTCGTTAAATTCAAGGGCACAAATATAATACTGATATAAGATGAAAGGAAGAGTAAAAAGTTCCCTAGAACACAAATTTTTCTTCAGATATGGGAAAATCTACGTTTTTATAGCCTTTTTGAAGGATTTTTACTTTGAGGGGTAGAGCCTGATCTTCCTCACCATGGACCAGGAATATGTTTTTTAATTTTTTTGTGGGATTTAGACGAAGGTATTCAATTAGCTCTTTTTGATCTGCGTGACCACTGAAATAATCCATCGTTTTGATTTGAGCCTTAACTGAGTATTCCTCACCGAGGATATTAACCTTCTCTATCCCATCCATAATTTTTCTTGCGAGAGTTTGTTCAGCAGCGTAGCCGACAAACAAAATTAAATTTTTAGGATTGCCAATATTGTTTGCAAGATGATGAAGGATTCTTCCTCCTTCAGCCATACCGGATGCTGAAATAATTATCATCGGTTCTTTCATATCATTCAGCTCTTTGGATTGGTCTACCGTGGTGATGTATTTAAGTCTTCCAAAGCCAAATGGATCGTCACCACTTTCAAGAAATATTCTGTTTGTTTCTCTGTCAAAACACTCTGGATGATCTTTGAAAACTTTTGTTGCATTTACAGCCAAAGGACTATCAACATAAATCGGAATTTCAGGAATTCTGTTTTGGTCAAATAGTTTATGAAGAACATAAACCAGCAATTGTGTTCTTCCAACAGCGAATGCGGGAATTATTATTTTTCCTTTTCTATCGAACATTTCCCGAACAACTTTAGCAACCTCTTCCTCAACCTCGTCCGAATGAGTATGAAGACGATTACCGTAAGTGCTTTCCATTATCAGAACATCAAGATCACGTAGATAATCAGGATCCCGAATGATTGGTGTCTCGTGTCTTCCAACATCTCCCGAAAAACCAAAGCGGAGTTTTTTTCTTTCTTCTTCAATTTCAAGTAATATTCCAGCGGAACCAAGAATGTGTCCGGCATCCTGAAAATAAGCAACTATGCCCGGGAAGATTTCTGTTCCTGTGTTGTATTCCACAGCAACAAACTTTTGGATTGCGTCCTCAACATCTTCAATTGAATAAAGCGGCTCTTCCGGAATTCTTTTTTTCTTTTTCTTGTTTAACCACTCGATATCTCTTTGCTGAAGATAGGCAGAATCTTCTAACATTATTTTACAAAGATCACCGGTGGCGGATGTTGCATAAATTGGTCCGTTAAATCCATCCTTTACAAGATGCGGAATGTTTCCGCTGTGGTCAATGTGTGCGTGAGATAAAATTAACGCATCAATTTCTTTAGGGTCAAACTTGAAGTTCTTATTCTTTTCATAAGTCTCATTTCTTCTGCCTTGAAAAAATCCGCACTCGAGAAGAATTTTTTTTCCGTTGATTGTGAGAAGATGCTGTGAACCGGTAACAGTTCTTGCACCGCCGATGAATTGGATTTTCAATTTGATTCTCTTTTTTAAACACCTTTGAAAAGCTGTGTCAGGTTTAAACTTTTTACTTTTTGTTTACTTGCAAGTGAAACATAAGCTATAGCGAGCGCTTCTTTCCCCGTCCCTAGAACGGTACCAATTAAACCCAAAGATTCAGCTAATTCAGTTGAGTCGACTTCTTTTACAATTGCTTTCCAAATCGATTCTTCGAGAACGTTGTATGCGGTGTGAACTTCATGCAGGTTAAACCCGGATTCGTACCTTTCCTTTGCAATTTTTTCAGAGTAAGTAACCATCTCGATGAGACTCCTGGTTTTGATTCCATTCAAAGTAAGATCAAATAATTTAGCTAACCTTTGCCAATTCTCATCTGCACGGGAAGTGTCATAATGTTTTAGGTGAGATCTTTCAAGGGAGTAGAAAGCTTCATTAATAATATCAGTTTGATTATTTACTAAAATTTCGTGGAGTTTCATTTGATACTTTCATCATTTATTCAGAAAATTATTAAAACTACTCTTTAAAAATACTTAATTAGTTATTCCTTATTAAATTGAATTACATCCAAAGAAACTAAGTTGATTAGACAAAATAATTCTAAAGTTGGCTCGGTTATAAACGTTAATAAGAAAGCCCCGATTTTGACGGGGCTTTAATTTGTATGAAGAGTTACTTCAGTAAAATTAACTTCTTCGTGGTCATAAAGTTATTGGAAGTAAGAGTGTAGAAATAAATTCCGCTTGGCAGTTGCGATGCGTTAAATGTAACGGAATAACTTCCAGCTTCTTGAGTTTCATTTACTAAGGAAGTTACTTCAGTTCCCAAAATGTCAAACACTTTTAGTGTAACTAATCCATTCTTAGGAAGAAGATAAGAAATGGTTGTAACCGGATTGAATGGATTAGGATAATTTTGCATTAAGGAATATTCTGTTGGCATTTCACTGCTTGGCGGATCAACACTAATTTTATCAGGGGCTCCTCCAAGAACCATTTTCATTACAGAATCTGATGGAACAGATACTTTAGCAGTGTTGTCAACCGCTTTCACTCTATAACGAACCCAATGGCCAGATTCACATTGCTGTCCAGGCGGACAAATTGTCTCGGTAAGATCCTCGTAAAAAGTGTTTGTTGTAGTAGCTAATTGAAACCAACCAACTTCATAAGTTGAATATTTTTCTACTTTGTAACTACCACCCGAAAGTACATCGGGTTCTTGATTTGCGTTCCAAGTTAGATATGGGTGGTAATTGACACTTGTTGCGACTGCAAGATTTTGAGGCTTTGAAGGTGGAGTGTCATATACTGTCCCTGATTCAACTTTCTGAACTATTTTCAGTTGGCTACTTTCAGAAATAACCTGAAATGAAATTCCTTCCACAGCAGGATTACTTACCGGATTAAAAACATCAACATAATTCGGTTTCATCATATCCCTATTATCACCTGCAAACAAAGGTTGGAATACATCTTGTCCGGTAATTGGACTAACGAATGCTTCGATTGGTGATAGTGTAGAGCCACCTGAGTAACAAGCTGTATGAGGTATTGCTTCAGTATCAAATTTCCCACTTGGACTCTGTAGGCCTTCTTTGAAAACTGCGACATTAGCACCATTCGGGTGAATTGCACAATGATCGCGAGTCCAGAGTGATCTTCCTTCTGCATTCCAGAATCTAAGTGATGAACCACTACTACCGCCTTGGTAAATAACATAAATTCCTTTTCCATCAGCAGTCAAATCTATATTATCGAAAGGTGAAAGTCGTTGGTGGTTTTCAAGATAATAATATCTTGCAGGATTAGAATTTGGAATTAAAATTCTTAATACTTGTCCTGTGGTTAAATGATCTTGAAGCGGAACTGGAATTAATGGATTATAATTATATTGCATTGGATTAAGCCATCCAAGGCGATGTCTTTCCCAGGAATTAGCCATTTGACTTCTTGATCCATAACTAGCCATAATAGCCCATAGACCAGCGGTTCCAAGATGTGCTTCATTACCACCAAATAAATGATGTCCGAATTCATGAACAAGGACGTTTTTTACATACCCTAAACCGTTGTATCCCATCATCATTGTTAGTCCTGATACGAGACCGAATGGTCCAAGATCAATCGTTCTAGCTCCTTTATCAACAGGTAATATTCCAGCCCAACCAAGGGATGCTTCGCCTGACCATCTTGAATAGGTTGTGTCTTGTCCAATAATGGATCTACTTCCAAATCCAAGTTTCCAAGCAGTATATCCTGGTATCGGTAAATCATTATCAATGTTTCGGTACACCATCCAAATCATATCAACTTCACCATCAGAGCCCCAGGAGTGGTTGTATTCCCCTATCTTATTCCATTTATCATATATTGAATAGTCAATGGATCCATCTAATTCTTGGAGTATTTGTCTATTTATATCACCTCTATCGTAGTTCATTGTTATGTATTCACTTCTTGTATTGGTAGTTACCTTGTGATATGTATTACCAATTACTTTATAATGCTCCTTTGACATAACCGTAAAATAGTGAGTTAAATTTTGATTGGTCGAGTTTTGACTAACCAACTGATCAATAATGTTGGTATTCATCCATCCGGATGGAGGTACTGGAGGATTTGGTGGCTGAGGGATAGGCCATTCTCCCCAAGTTGTATTCCAATTATCATCTTTGAATTGAACAAAGACGATAAGAATTCGTAAATACTGTCCATTCTCAGCTATGGATGTAATCATTCTTCCACCTGGTTGCTCTGAAACAGCAAGTTCTGGCATTGACGGTTCAATTATATCTATATCTATTGAGTACTGCCCATAAAATTGAAAGGAAAATAATAATACAAATAACGTAATAAATTTTGCAATCGTTTTCATCTTTATGCTCCTATTTAAGAAGTAAAATTTTGTGAGTTATTTGTGTTTCATTAGTTCTCATAACAACAAAATATAAGCCACTTGTCACATCTTTTGGGTTCCATACCTTATAATATTGTCCTTCCCTTTCTTCTCCGCTATACAATCGTTCAATTTCATTTCCAAGAATATCGTAAATGCTTAGCGTAATAAATGTTGAACTAGGTAAATAGAAGTGAATTGTTGTCTGACTATTAAACGGGTTTGGAAAATTATTTAAAATATATTCTGAAGGATGTAAGTTTTCATTTTCGTTTTCAACACTTACAATAGTTCCATATTGAACTCCGTTTATGATACATCCATTTAATATTATTTCACCACCTTCCCATGTTATTCTGTAAAGCCCTATTCCTTGTACTAAATATTCTACTGTACCCGGTAATCCATTTGTATCTCCAGGTGGAATAAATTCATAAATGTGATATTCCCGTGTTTCTCTGTTTTGATTAAAAACTTCCGAAATAAATTGAGATTTAAAGTGCACCCACCAAGATGTTGTAGTATCTCTAACCCAAATTGAACTTAACGGGTAGCTTAGTTTATAGAGCGGAAACCAATGATTTGAGTCAGCCAGAACTATAGCACTATCAGTTAGTATTTTTTCATATGGGATTATGTTATTATCATAATAAATATAATGTGTTAGGTAATTTGTTGTATCAACATCTGTAATCCTCACAGTTCGTAAAGGGCCGGATGGGATTTCAATATACTGCCATATATCACCGACATGATATGGAAAGAAGTCAAGCGGATTTATTTCCTGAGATTTAACATTCTCAGTTGTTGTTATCAAAACTAAAAAGAATAAATAAATAATATTTTTCATTTTAAGACCTTTGTATTTAAATAATTTTTACTTCTCCCAAGCTATGTAAAACCGGTAAAGTAAATTCCTGTAACAATAATAATATTTACTTTGCAATAAATCATTGCAAATAATAAAGTTAAATAGATTATAAGATTTGGATGGCCTTTTAGAAGCAATTGAAATATTAAAACTGATTGTAGCACTTCACGAAGCATCAATATTCCCTTTAATTTGCAGATTTTTATTATGCAACTTTAAATTCTTCGTCACGGTTATGCCATAGTATTAATATCAAATATCGTGCTTAAAATAAAAATTTATTATTAGAAAAATTCTTGAAGTTTAAAATGATGTGCGGTAAGAATGCATTGTTTCTGGAAGCAAAGTTTACCAGAACCGGGAAAAATTATTTAACATCTTCTTCGTACCGATAAATGCAAAAATGTCCCGATAAACTTTTGTTTAAAAAATTAGTCTAATAGAAACTTAACTCAGCAGGAGATGACATCTTTCAAAAAGATGTCATCTCTAAATAACTCTCAGAAAAAACTTAACTGATCAGATTGAACAATTGAATCAAAAGATTCTCCAAGCAGAGTTAAAACAGAATCTGCAATTGGCTTTAGCTGCTTTTCAATGTAATGATCGTAATCAATATCTGTATGTTTCAACTCAACAGGAATTGGGCCTCGTTTTGTAATAACGTAATAAACTGTCCCGCTAGTTTCAGGTAGCATTCGTGCAGCCTTTACGTGCTGTGGAATATTCTTTGTGTATTCATCTACATCTTTCCTCAATCTTTTCCTGTAAACAAGTTTGTCATCATACTCACCGTCTTTAACTTTTTTTACAATTTCTCTCAGCCAGTTTTCAATCTCTTCATTATTAAAAATTCTGTTGTAAAGTTCTATCTGGAATTCTTTTGCAAGTCGCGTCCAATCCGAGCGAACGAATTCCATCCCTACAAACTCAATTGATTCTTTGCTCTTTTCGGATATCAGCCCGGCATATCTTTTCTTTGCACCAGATTCACTTCCTCTGGCAGGTGTAAGAATAAATTTTCTGTAATACTTTTCAAATTCTATTTCCAGATAAGATTTTAATCCAAACTCATTCTGAATTTTTTCTGACCAATACATATTTAATTCCTCAGCAATACTTTCTCCATTCACCTGAGCATTTTCGCCCTCACCCTCTTTAAGTTTCACAAAAAGAGAATCGGTATCGCCGTAAATTACTTCGTATCCTTGTTCTGCAAGGAAATCCTTACTGCCCATCAAAAGTTTTTGTCCGGTTCCGGTAATTGCAGTCGGCAGATTTGGATGATAAAACCGGCATCCGAACGAACCCATAACACCATAAAAGCTGTTCATTAAAATTTTTATTGCTTGCGATAACTGCTTGTCATTTTTTTTCTTTGCGAGATTTCTTTGTTCGATAAGTTTATCAATGAACTCCGGTAAGAAGTGCTGCGTTGAAGAAAATTTAAAACCGTTAAGCGTTTTGATAGTGTCAATTTTGGATTTCAGATTTGAGTAAGGATCGATCTTGAAGGTTTGGATAATTGAAGGATACAAACTTTTAAAATCCAGAACGATTACATCATCGTAAATTCCGGGGACAGGATCCATAACATATCCACCGGCAGCGTGTTCAGAAGATTCAAGATCTTTTACATTTGGTGCAACATAACCGACTCGATGAAGCTTTGGTAAAAGAAAATGATCGAACGCTGCAGTCATCATTCCAAGCTCATCCATCAGAAGTCCAGAAAGTTGTGAGCGGCGTACTGAAAGCTCAATCAAGCCTGCTTTCTTGAAGATATTAGTAACGAGAATTGCATCATTAAGATTGTACTCTGCAAGTGTAGCTTTATCTTCAATAAATAATCTTTCAATCTCTTCAACCTTATCTTTGTCGGCAGCTATTGTTTTTCCCTCGGCCAGTAATTCCTGTGCGACAGTTTCGAGTCTGTAATCTTCAAAAGTAAAAAATGAAGTTCGAAGAGCCTGCGGTCCATCAATTATTATTCTGCCGGTAACAGATGCAAAATAACCTCGCGGCTTCCGCTGACGAAGTGAAACTCTTCCATCAGCACGAGCTATATTAAAAGAGAGATTTAGTTCTCTGCATTTGTTTTCAAGGAACATTAAATCGAAACCTATTACGTGCCAGCCAATTACTACATCAGGATCTTTCTCATTAAACCATTTCAGAAAGCCAAAGAGAAGTTCTTTTTCATCCGGATAAGTTGATATATGAGCAGGAAGTTTTTCTTTCTTTTCAGAGATGATGAAAACTTTTTTTTCTTCTTCCTTGCCTGAATGTTGAGCTGCAATAGAATAAAGCTGGCTATTTTGACTGCCGGTTTCAATATCAATGGAGGCAATTAGTAGGTTCGGAGTGAACTCACACAGTTCAATTTTCGGATTTGTAAATGAAGCTAAATTATTTTTCTGATAACAAACGCCTTCAACCTTTACCTGAGCGTTTATAAATCTTTCCATCAAAAATCTTCTTGCGGGGTCAACATCAGCCTCAAATGTTGTTATGCTCATTCTCTCTAACTCTTCAGCTGCTGTTCTTAAGTCTCGCTGCGAGTTAAAGTATAATGCGTCAACTTCCTTTTCATCAAGAGATTTAAGATCTACTTCTTTTCTGTTATAAGGAACTGACAGATTGGAAATAAAGGATTTTCGTTCGATGAAGAATACAGGAGTGTTTGGGAAAGTTAATTCAACCGTACCAAGCTCATCAGAAGTTCCGACAAACTTCAGCATATTCTTTCCCCTGATATCCTGCCACTCACCGGTGAGGATAAATACTTTAGCAGATTTTTTACCCAAGCCAGGCATCAGAAATCCTCAGCCAATTTCTTAAACACAGCCTGTAAAGATTTTGTGATTTTACCAGGCTCCCCGTCATTAATTGTCCAGTAATCAATTGAAGTTACGGGTGTGATTTCTTTAGTCGTACTCGTAATAAAAAACTCGTCGAAACTTTTCAGATCATCCTTGTTAATAAATTCCTCACGATAGTCTATTCTAAATCTTTCACAAAGTTCCAGAACCACTTTCCTTGTGATGCCCTCGAGAATTAATCTTGATTTTGGAGCAGTATAGATAGATTCATTTTTAACTGCAAAGAAATTTGTGTGAGTACCTTCAGTAATCAATCCGTCCCTAACAAGAATTGCTTCTGAAGCATTTTCCTCGCTGGCTTTTTGACTGGCCAGAATCACCGGCAGCAGAGAAGTAGATTTAATATCGCATCTTAGCCAGCGTACATCTTCCTGAAGAATTACTTTTACGCCTTTTGTTTGTTCCTTGGTGTTTTCTCTTAAATTCTGAACAGAAATAAATATTGTTGGAGAAATTTTTTCCACAGGAAAGCTATGTGTTCTTGGAATAGCTGATCCACGGGTAATCTGGAGATAAGCAAGTGCATCGTCTTCAATATCATTCTTGATCATTAGTTCGTAAATGATATTTTCAATTGAGTCAGGTTCCTTAAAATCAATCCTGGTTTCTTTCAGGCTTCTTTTTAATCTGTCAAGATGATCTTCGTATCTGAATAATTTTTTATTATATGTTCGGATTGATTCATATACTCCATCGGCAAAGAGAAATCCACGGTCGAAGGGGGAAATGTGGGCTTCTTCGATAGGAACAAATTTATTGTTAATGAAAACCATCATGCTTAAAAATAGCCAAATTTATGACTAAACTCGACTTATTAAATCCATAAAAATGTAACTGATAAAGTTAGTTTCATAAAGAGATTATTATTTTAACGAAGATTTTTAAGGAAGCTTATAAATAAAATGCATGTATTTTGATAAATATTTTCTAAATTATAATTAGGTCTCCTAGAAACAATTATCTTCCCACATATGGAGGAAAATTATCGATGTTAAATATCAGTAGTTTCGTTCCGAACTGTTTAATTCTACTTACACTTCTTAATTTTTCACTATTTGCCCAGGAAACCGCAAAGGCAGAGTTTACTTCAGATTATGCTGATGCCGAAAACCACTTGTTCAAATTAAAGTTGACAGGTGAAAGTGCGGAAATATCTTCTGAAATAATATTTCATAGGGATGTTGGCAACTTTAAATTGCAAGAAGGAGTATTGTACAAATGTTCTGACTATAGAGGAGTTGTTTGTGCTATGGTGTTTATTGGTAAAGGAGAATATACTTTTAGCCCGCCTACTGAAATAGAAAAAAAACAATTGTTCCGTTTTTATGAAACAGAAAACGTTCTAATGAACTTCAAAGAGCTTTTTCTACTATTTGATGATAGTACTTACGATGAAATAGCTTCTGGTCTTACTTTTCAGAATACAAAGTCAAAAAAAGCTGACGATTATATAAAAAACTATGTCAAGTATTTCAAGGATGGCAACAAAGGTAAATCACGAACTGATTTTTTAAGATCTATTATGGTTGAGGGGAGAAATGGATTCTTTTACGCTCAAATTCAGGAACGCAACTCAGCGCCTGTGTTTTTTCAAATTAATCCTTTCGATCCTGAAGAAGTATATTTTATGAGGAGAGGGAAGAGTATTTCTGACTATCTGCACGAAGTTATCAATCAGTTTCCGGCACAAAAAAAATCATTAGAAAAATATTATACCCAAAAACCCGATAGGTATTTTCTCGATTTAATTTCATATAAGATTGAATCCACGATCGAAGATGATCTTGATTTTTCTGCCAAGTGTATCATAGATTTTAAATCTCACGAAAAACAACAGCAATGGGTTATGTTTTATTTATATGATGAGCTCATTGTTGATTCAGTAAAATGGGAAGACGAAAGCGCTGCCGAATTTGTAAACAAGAAGGAGAATGGTGAAATATGGATCAAGTGTAAAAACGATTATCTAAATGGCCAGCAACATAACTTGACTATATATTATCATGGTGATCTGCTCGAAAAGAATGAGCTAAGCTGGATTTACCTGAAATCATCTATTTATTGGTATCCACGATATGATAATAGAGTAAAAGTACCTTTTGGTTTGATTTTTCACACACCTGCTGAATATGATTTTGTAAGCGTCGGAAATCTTGTTAATAAAACTGTTAAAGATGATGTGCTGACCACAACATGGTTTTGTCAGAATCCGGTAAGAAATGTTTCTTTCAACATCGGGAATTTTGAAATTTTTAAGAACAAATTAGAAAACCTGCCGGATGTAAACGTATATATTTCAAAATATGGGCATCGGCAAATCAGCAGCTACTTGCTGCAGCTTGGCATTCAATCTATGAGCGATGCATCAGAATATATAGCACATGATGTTTTATACAGCACAAAATTATTTACAGAGCTATTCGGTAAACTTCCAATTAATTCCATAAATATAACCGAGACACCATATATGCATGGTGAGGCTTTCCCCGGCTTAATACATTTATCCTGGTCCACTGTTGTGCAAACTGATTTTAAGGGAGAGGATGAAATATTTAGAGCGCACGAAGTAGCCCATCAATGGTGGGGAATAGGAGTTGATTTTGATTCTTATCACGATCAGTGGCTAAGTGAAGGATTTGCACAATATTCGGGAATATGGTATTTGCAAGCGGTAAAAAATAACAACGATTTGTTTTTCAATATTCTGATTGAGTGGAAAGATGCAATACTAAATGTCAGAAAGTATTTATTCGGTTCTGGACAGGAGGCTGGACCAATATGGCTTGGTTATAGAACAAGTTCAAGCGATACACCGGGAGATTATGATCTTATTGTTTATAAAAAGGGAGCTTGGGTGATTCATATGTTAAGAGCGATGTTGCTGGATTTAAATACAATGAATGAAGACAGAATGAAAAAAATGATAAGGGAGTTTTACGAGACTTATAAGAATAATTGTGCTTCAACTGTTGATTTTAAGAAAATTGTTGATAAACACTTCGGAGAAGATATGAACTGGTTCTTCAATCAATATGTTTATGGTACAGATATCCCTCTATATAAAGTAGCTTATAAGACGGACCGAACAGGGGATGGGAAATTAAAAATATCTGTTCGTGTTCGACAGGAAGAGGTTGATGAAAGCTTTAAAATGTATGTACCAATAAAATTGATTTTGGCAGATGATAAATTTGCAAGGATAAGAATTGAGGTCAAAGGCAAAGAAACTGTTTTCATAACACCTTCTATTGAGGGAGAACTCGATGATATTATTTTTAATGATCTTGAATCTGTTTTATGTAAAGTAGAGTATGAAGATTGGGATTAACCATTTGCAACAATGAACATCGAACAAATCCGTGAATACTGTCTGAAGAAAAGAGGAGTTACAGAAGAATTCCCCTTTGACGAAGAAACACTTGTATTTAAAGTTATGGGAAAGATTTTTCTTCTGGCTTCATTAGAAAGCATACCTCTGCAGATAAATCTTAAGTGTAATCCTGAAAATGCTGTAGAGATTCGGGAAGAATATGAAGCTGTGCAGCCAGGTTATCATATGAATAAGAAACACTGGAACACAATTAGCATTGATGGATCCGTTCCCGCAAAAAAAAT
>DATIJX010000016.1:0-3174 GCA_035478175.1 Ignavibacteriaceae bacterium | reverse complement strand
GACAAAACTAAATGATGTTCCTATTGCAAGTCTTTTTAAGTAGTTTCCAAAATCAGGCACATCAATAAAACCGGTGACGTAGTTGTAAGTAATAATTATTAACTGAACAAATAACGCCAGAAGTAGAATTGCAAGGATCGTATTTTTATTTAATTTCATTTTCACACTTCTAAATTCGTTAAAAAGAAGTTAAGATGCTTTCAAAATTTTTTAATAGCAAACAAACTATAATAATGCGTTCTTAATTTTTGGGAGAAATAAATCACGAGCACTCAGTCCGCCCCGTAATGCAAAAACCAAATATAGAATTGTAAAAAGACCGTCAACAATACCTGTGAACCAAAATGTTGTTGGAAAATCCTGCACACAAATCATAAAAGAATATAGCTGAACAACATAAAAGAGTCTGCCTATTATCAGGCATCCAACATTAAAAGCATAGCGTTCAATATTCATTGCAGACAAAAACCGCAGATAGGCAAAGCAAATAAAGAACGATCCAAGGAAGATTGAGAAAAATGGATTTATAGGAGGCGCGTCGATTAGGCGACCGGAACCAATGAAGAAGAAATACAAAAAAGCTGCGATTGTATCCCATATTCCGCTCAAGAAAAAAGTTACAGCCAAAGGTTTTAAATTATTTTTCTTCATTTGTTAATAGCTTTCAATTTTATAATTGTTTTTTCAATGCATCATTAAAACTTTGTCACACATTTATCAATAGAAACCGGGAGCTGCTTACACTCCCGGATTACATTGATCGTTTTGTTTAGAAAGACCAGGACAACCCAACTCCAACTGATAGATAATTCAAATCAACAGAAGTACTAACATTTTCAATTTCGATATCACGATTGAGCGAACGATATCTTAAACTTGGCAACAGAGAAAATTTTTCACTCAACGGAATTACCAAGCCAGCTTCAGCCTGCCATCCCAATCCATGCCCTGAATCAATTATAATATCACCACTATTATTTTCGATTTCGATGTGATTATATGTTCCACCAGCTCTTACAAGATAGCTTAAACCGGATTCTCCAATTGGATGAATAAACTGGAGGCCGAATGTATAACCGGTTTCTTCAAAGCTTGCATCAGATCCTGCAAAGGATTGATCAACTGCAAAATTATTGTAACTCCAACCTGCATAAGCAGCAAGATGCGGCATAAAACGATAAGCGATTGTTAACTCAGTACCAAAACCTAACCCGAGATCTGCATCCGCAATATCTTGAGTAGCGTAATTGACCCCGGGTCTGAATTCCAAACTCCATTTGTCCTGTGCAATAGTTTGATTGAAATGTAAGAACATTATTAAAACGGCGGTTGATAAAAGTAACTTTTTCATTTTGTATCTCCTTTTAAGTTTGATTAAAGATTATTTTAAGTTCTGAACCAAACTTAAGGAGCTGATTAAGCGTTTAAAAAAATAAGGCGATGGATGCGTTAGCCTGAGGGATGATCCGGTAATATTGGGGATGAAAATACAATTGCCTCGTAAGTAAACTATTCGACGGTTATTATTGTTATTACAATATCTTGAATTATTAGGTTAATTATGCTTGAATTAAAAAACATCAGCAAAAATTATTTTGAAGGAAATACAAAACACAGCGTATTGAATAATTTTGAGCTAAGTATTTCCAAAGGCGAGATCATTACCCTTCTTGGGAAAAGCGGATCGGGTAAATCCACTTTGTTAAATATCATTAGCGGAATTGACGTGCCCGATGGTGGATCTGTATCAATTGATGGAACAGATATAACAAAACTTTCTGAAAAGGATAGAACATTAACTCGTAGAAATAAAATCGGCTTCATTTTTCAATTCTTCAATTTAATTCCGACGCTTACTGTAAAAGAAAATCTGCAATTGCCGCTTGAGCTTAACAATGATGATAACCAGGAAGAAAGAATAAAATCAATTTTAACTGAAGTTGGACTTTTGGACAGAGCAAATACATATCCCGATAAACTTTCCGGAGGCGAACAGCAGCGCATTGCAATTGCCCGCGCTCTTATTCATAATCCCGATATTATTCTTGCAGACGAACCAACAGGAAACCTTGACTATGAAACCGGACTTCAGATTGTTGATTTGTTAGACAGGGTTGTAAAGAAAAAAGGAAAGACGATGATTATGGTTACTCACAGTAAAGATGTAATAGGACTGGCAGACAAAATTTATTCTCTCAAGGAAGGCAGGCTTACAGAAATAAAAAAGGTTTCAGCAGTTGAATAGTCTGACAAAATCGAGTTTAAGATATTTAATAAAACATCCATGGCAATTTGGATTATCTATTCTCGGAATTGCGATGGGTGTTGCCATTGTTGTGTCAATCGATATTGCAAATTTCAGTTCGTCAAAAGCATTTGATCTATCTATGAATGCTGTTGCCGGAAAAGCAACTCACCAGATTATCGGAACTTCTGGAGGAATACCGGACTCGTTTTATACTTATCTGCGAATTGAAAAAGGTTATAAAAATATTGCTCCGGTAATCGAATCTTACGTTAGTCTGGTTGATACAAACAAAAAAGTATTTAAGCTGCTCGGTGTTGATTTTTTTGCCGAACGTCCTTTCAGAGATTATTTATCCGGAGCCAGCGTTTCAATTGATGGCGAATTGAAAGATTTTCTAACCAAACCCAACTCGACAATTCTTTCACAGGAGAGTTTGAAAAGCCTTGGGAAATCGATTGGAGATACAGTTGCAGTTCTTATAAACGGAACTGAAAGAAATTTATTTATTGCCGGATTGATTACGGAAGATGAACAAAACAAATCTGCACTTGAAAATCTTTTTATTTCCGATATCGCAACTGCACAGGAGTTAACTAATAAAATTGGAGCGATAGATTACATTGATATAATTATCAGCAATGAAGGGGAAGAAACCAAAATAAATAATTTACTCCCTGATGGATTTGCTTTGCAAAAATCAGGCTCGCGTTCACAAACGGCAGAGCAAATGCTGGAAGCATTCAATATCAACTTAACATCACTAAGTCTGCTTGCTTTAATTGTCGGATTATTTCTGATTTATAACACAATGACTTTTTCTGTAGTTCAAAGAAAGGTTTTAATCGGGACACTGCGTTCAATCGGTGTAACGTCAAACGAAATATCAAGAATTATTTTACGTGAAGCATTAATAATCGGAATCATCG
>DATIJX010000015.1:0-12373 GCA_035478175.1 Ignavibacteriaceae bacterium | reverse complement strand
GTCCAATGCTCCATACGATCAGATTTATATTCTGGTTAATTCAGATAAATACGGAGGAGGCGCTATTTATAATCATTATTCAGTTTGCGTGAATGATAATAAATACTCCGAATTTGTTTTTGTTCACGAATTTGGTCACGGCTTCGCTTCGCTTGCCGATGAATACTGGACGTCTGATGTAGCTTACCAGGATTTTTATCCGCTCGATGTTGAACCAACAGATCCTAATTTAACAACGTTAGTAAATTTCGATTCAAAGTGGAAAGATCTTGTTGAAGAAGAAACTCCAATACCAACACCAGATACAGATGACTACAAAAACAAAGTTGGTGCATTTGAAGGCGGAGGTTATATGGAAAAAGGTATTTACAGACCGGCACACGATTGTACAATGAAGTCAGTCAAAGTCGATGATTTTTGTCCTGTTTGTAAAAGAGCAATTCAGCAAATGATAGATTTTTATTCGGAATAAAATATGCCAATTGATCAAAAAAAATTACACAAACTTGTTGAGTCAATCGCTTCGGGTAAATTTAAAACCGAAGAGGAAATGCTTATTACAACTATCAATGAGATTGTTGGCAATGAAGCCATAGATATTACAGGTGGCAGAATCTGGAAACTGAATACACAGACGGAAACCTATCACCTTTTATATCAAACTGGAAAAATTGGAAAGATTGATACAACATTTCAGATAGATATTCATAGATACCCAATACTGGATTTAATAGCTAAAGAGAGAACCATACTTGGCAAAGAGACAATCAGTGCACTTCGAAAAAAAGGAATATTTAAGTATTCAGCTTCAGGTGTTGGCGGTCGAAAAAAAATTGAAGATAAATATTACTATGACTACCTTCTCGCATTGAACAGTCACAAAATTGATGAAGACTTCAGAATAAACCTGAATATGATTGCCACAGCTATAACTTCGCAGATTAAGCAAAGAAGATCGGCTGAAAGCGTTAATTATCTGAAGGCGGATATTGATAAAGCACGTCAGCTTCAAAAAAGTATTTTACCAGAACACGAATTTAAATTTCACGATTACGATTTATATGGAATAACAAATCCTGCCGATATAGTAGGCGGAGATTTTTTTGACTACCTTGAACACGGCGAAGAACAGGATAGATTAGGTATAACTATTGGAGATGCAGCAAGTAAGGGTGTTGGAGCTGCTGCAGAAGCAATGTACATTTCAGGTGCTTTGAGAATGGCGAGCGGGTTCGAAATTAAAATTGTTACTTTGATGCGAAAAATAAATCAGCTCGTAAACAGAATTTTTGAAGACGATAAATTTGCTTCCCTTTTTTATGGAGAGCTGTCAACTCACAGCACGGGCTTATTTCTTTATGCCAATGCTGGACACAACCCGCCGATATTTATTAAAGCAAAATCTGAAAAAGCAGAATTTCTTCAACCGACGGGTCCTGTACTTGGTCCCGCACCAAATGCTAAATACCATATCGACAGCATAAATTTTTCAAAAGGAGATGTTCTTCTTATATATTCTGATGGAATTACCGAATCAGCAGATGAAAAATTTGAGCCTTACGGTGACGAAAAACTATTAGCAAAACTAAAATCTTTAGTAAAGTTAACACCCAGGGAAATTGCTCTTGGTATTTTGGATGATGTTATCAAGTTTTCAAAGAATGGAAAATATTCTGATGATATGACTTTAGTTGTCATCAAAAAAATGAAATAGTGTTCAAAAAAAAGGAGGGGTGAAGTATGCTTAATTCAGTAAACCCAGCAAACCTGCAAACTATAAAAACCTATTCTCGAATGTCTCCTTCCGAAGTGAATGAGATTATCGATTTAACTAATAATGCATTTGAAGCATGGAGACAAACTTCGTTCAGTCATAGATCAAAACTCATGATGAAAGCGGCAAATGTTTTAAGAGTAAAGAAGGAAGAATATTCCAGACTGATGACGCTGGAAATGGGAAAACCAATCACTCAATCAAGAGCTGAAGTAGATAAATGTGCATGGGTTTGTGAATACTACGCAGAAAATGCCGAAAATTTTTTGAGTGATGAATTGATTGCTACCGATGCCTCAAAAAGTTTTGTGACTTTTCAACCATTGGGAATAGTGCTTGCGGTAATGCCCTGGAATTTTCCTTTCTGGCAGGTGTTCAGATTTGCTGCACCGGGATTGATGGCTGGTAATGCAGGAATTTTAAAACACGCTTCGAATGTTTCAGGATGTGCACTTGCAATAGAAGAAGTTTTTCGGGAAGCTGGTTTTCCCGAAAATCTTTTTAGGACAATTTTAGTTCCTTCATCACAAATGGAAACGGTGATTAAGAATGAAAAAATCAAAGCCGTAACTTTAACAGGTAGTGTCTTTGCCGGTAAAGCTGTGGCAACGACTGCAGGTTCTGTATTGAAAAAAACTGTGATGGAGTTAGGAGGAAGCGATCCTTATGTTATTCTTGAAGATGCTGATCTGGAAATGGCTGCTGATACCTGTGTGACTGCAAGATTAATTAACGGCGGGCAGAGCTGCATCGCTGCAAAAAGATTTATTGTTGTTGAAAAGATTTACGATGAATTTGAAAAGCTTTTTGTTGAAAAGATGAAATCAAAAAAAATGGGAGATCCATTTGATGAATCAAACTATATTGGCCCTCAGGCAAGCGTTCCATTGAGAGATGAACTCCATCAGCAAGTAGAAAAAAGTATTGAACTTGGAGCTAATCTTTTACTTGGTGGAAAAATTCCCGAAATGCAAGGTGCCTGGTATCCTCCGACAGTTCTTTCAAATGTTAAAAAAGGAATGTCGGCTTATGATGAAGAATTATTTGGACCTGTTGCCTCATTAATTAAGGCGAAGAATGAGGAAGAGGCAATTCACATAGCCAACGATTCAATTTTTGGACTTGGAGCTGCTGTTTTTACTCGAGATTTGAAAAGGGGAGAATTGATTGCAAAGGAAAAAATACAGGCTGGCTGCTGTTTTGTAAATGCATTTGTTAAATCCGATCCAAGATTACCATTTGGAGGAATTAAGGAATCGGGCTATGGCAGGGAGCTTTCATCATTTGGTATCAGGGAATTTGTGAATATCAAAACTGTTTTCGTCAAATAATCAATCTTGTTTTTCGTGAACAATGTTTTTAACCAGTTTAATAATGCTCTGCTTTGAAAAAGGTTTTGAAAGATAGTGTGTACATCCGGCTTTGATAAATTCCTCTCTGTCACCGCGCATTGCAAAACCAGTTAACGCAACAATTGCAGTATTTTTATATCCATTAATTTTTCTTATTTGCTTTGTTGCATCAATACCACTCATGCCTACTCCAAGATTAATATCCATAAGAATAATATCATAGTTGGTTTGACCTACCATTTTAATTGCCTCCTCACCGCTTTCAGCAAATTCCAGCTCGCAGAAATGCCTAAGGAAGAGCCTTGTTATATCTTTGCTTCCTTCGTCATTTTCAACAATGAGTACTTTTGGCTGCCTCTCAATTTCATTTTCTTCAGAAGGCTCAGAGAGAGATTCATTTCCCTGATCAGTATTTACTTCAGTAGTTACATAAGCTTCAATCAAAGGAAATAAAACTGTAAATGTAGAACCGGTACCCACTTTGCTCACAACACCTATTCTGCCATTCATAATTTCAACAAACTTTTTAGTAATTGTTAAACCAAGACCGGTTCCTTCAAAGTGTCTGCTAAAGCCCTCACTAACCTGTCTAAATTCCTGAAAGATCATCCCAAGACTTTCTTCAGGGATTCCAATACCGGTATCTTTAACAGTAATTCTGGCGTAATTATATGTGCCGTCATAGAGAGAATCGACCGTCACTAAAATTCCTCCGGACAAAGTGTACTTGAGTGCATTATTTACCAGGTTATTTATTATTTGCCTGAAAATTTGTTCATCAACTTCTGAACAAACAGTTTCGTCTGTAACTATAGTTTTTAAGTAAAGATTTTTTCTTTCGGCAACTGCTTCAAATAACTGAACCTGCGATTTAACCAATTCAGCAATCCTGTAAGGCCAGATTCTAAGATCAACTTTATTTGCCTCAATTCTCGATAAGTCGAGTACTGAATTTAGAGTGCTCATCAATCTGTTTCCGCTCGTCAGAATCCTATCAGCCATTTCCTTTAATTCTTCCTTTTGAAGCTCCTCTTTAAGTAATTCTGCAAATCCAAGTATACCTACCAGCGGTGTTCTTAATTCGTGGCTCATATTGGCAAGGAAGTTAGATTTTATTTTGCTTAATTCCTCAGCTTGTTCTTTAGCAATTTTAAGTTGATGCTCTGTGTTTTTTCTTTCAGTAACATCTCTCAACGTTACCAGAATAGAATATTTATCAGCGAATGTAATTTTGGTGCCAAGGCTTTCGACCCACTTATCTTCTCCATCTACTGTTTTAATCAGATACTCATCAATCACAGGTTGTGAAGATTGTTTGGCTTTAGTAAGAGCATTTAGTACACGTTTTACAAAATCAGGGTGTAAAAATTCAAAAACTTTTTTCCCGATGCTCTCACTTGGGTTTTCAAGTCCAACCAGATGTGCAGCACTATTGTTAGCAAATATAATTTCTCCATCCCAGTCAATTATTAAAGCAGCTTCAATCATATTATCAATTAATGAGCGAAAACGTTCTTCACTTACTTTTAATGCTTCCTCGGCCTTTTTTCGCTCTGTGATGTCTTCATAACTTCCAAGAATGCCAACAACATTACCCAACTCATCGTGCAGCGGAATTTTACTAGTTTCAAGCCATGAAATTTGACCATCAAGATGTGTTTGTGGTTCTTCTAAATGGTATACAGGTTTGTCATTCTTCATCACTTCGCTGTCTATTGATCTGTAAAAATCAGCTTCAGCACTTTTCCAGGGCATATCAAAATCTGTTGAGCCAATAATATCAACCGGATTTGAAAGAGCTGCATCTTTTGCAAAACTTTTATTACAACCCAGGTACCTGGAATTCACATCTTTCCAGAATATTCTCTGCGGAATATTATCCAGTATCAGCTGAAGCATCTGTTTAGAATTACGTAATTCATTTTCAGCAATTTTTCTATCAGTAATATTCAAAGCAGCTGTAATTAATGCAATAGGTTTTCCTTCATCATTTCTAATAACTGATGTTGATACAGATGCGGGAAATTCTGTACCGTTTTTTCTTTTACTGATAGTCTCACCGCTCCAACCGCCTTTTAGTGTCTCAGGCAGAATTTGATTTATAATATTAGCCGAATTTCTTTCTGACCTTAGAACAGAAATATGTTTTCCTATTATCTCCTCATTACTATAACCGAAGGTATTGCAGAAAGAATTATTAACGAAAATAATGTTGTCCATCATATCCGTAATACATACCGATTCGTAAATGCTTTTCAGCGCATGTGCAAGCATCAATATTTGTTCTTCTGCACTTTTACGTTCGGTAATATCTCTAACAATTGCCTGGATTAATGTATCCTCACCAAGTTGAATTCTATTTAAACTAACTTCTGCGCCAAACAATTCCCCATTAAATTTTTTATGCTTCCATTCAAATCTTTGAGGAATTCCTGCCAAAGCAGCTGTTATTTTTTCAAGTGCTATTTCTTTAGAGTGTCTCCCGTCGGGCTGTTTTTCAGGTGAAAAATCATATGGAGGTTTGCCTATAATATCTTCCTTGGTGCAGCCGAATATTTCAAGCGTCTTTTCATTGCAATCAATGAAGATTTCATGATCCATTATAAAAATTGCATCATTGGCCAGCTCAAATAACGACTTAAATTTTAATTCGCTTTTTTCAAGCTTATCGAATGCTTTTCTTTTTTCAGTTATGTCAGCGAAGAAAACTGCTACTTTACCCGGTGCTATTTGAATTGCCGAAACATCAAATACTCCTTTTATATACTTATCATCATATTCAATAAATTCATTTTCGAACTTTATTCCCTCCGAAGCAACTTTTGAGTAAATCTTTGGTATTTCAGTTGTGTTGAGTTTTGGAAACACATCTCCGATTTTTTTATTTATAAACTGTGAATGCTCTATTCCCAATATTTTATCAGCGGCTGAATTATAAGCAGTGAAAACGAGATCTCCGTTATCCTTTAGATCGTAGACATGAACACCATAAGGTGAAGCATCAAAAATTTGTTTTACTTTAGCTGCAGATTCACTAACGAATCTTTCTGCTTCTTTCATCTTTGTGATGTTATCGCAAACAATTAACAGATCTGGACCATCCCCATCTGACTCAATTGTACAGGCGTTTTCTCTTACCCAAATAATCTCATCATTCTTTTTGATTTTCCTGATCTCCCAATTAAACATTTTACCAGGATTTTTTACACATTTTAGAATTTGGTCATTTACTTTTTTCCAGTCTTCCTCGAGAAAAACTTTTGTAACAGGCTGGTTTAATAATTCGTTTACTTTATAGCCAAGTTCTTTAGCGCCAAGAGTATTTACTTCTTTGATAATACCATTTTTATCCAGGATGAAAATCATCAATGGATTATTATCAAAAATTGCTTTTAACTTTAGCCGCGTATTTATTAATTCATCACTAGTATTTTCTATAGCGGTGCTATTTTTATTTTCTGTGAAACTGACCGCCAGTAACTTTTTGGTTTTTACGTTTACTTTAACAACATCGGCATTCATTTTATATACTGTCCCGTTATTGCCGATCAGCTCAAGCGAATTAATTTGAAATGATTTTTTTGTATTAGTGAATTTTTTTAATTGTCTATCAGATATGCCGGCAGGGAAGATATCAGTAAGATATTTATCTTTTTTAACATTCCTCAGAGCTTTAAAAAATTTACGAGCAGCTTTACTAACTTCTATTATCTTAAAGTCTTGCTTATCAATAATAATTTTTATGTCAGATGACTCTTCAAAAAGATTGCTGTGTCTTGTTTGCATAAGAACTTAAAGCTGGCCTTGGTTTATTTGCATCATTATTCCCTTTACTTTTCCACTAAGGTCTTTAGCCTCGTCAACGGACTAAAAAGGCTTAATGAAAGAAGTAAATTAAAATTACTAATTTTGTGCCAATGTTTAACTATAAACTAAAAATTCAATACGACGGAACAAAATATGCTGGTTGGCAAATTCAGGAAAATGCCTCTTCAATCCAGGCAGTAATTAGCAATTCTATTAAGCAAATATTACAAGAGGATATTAACCTCATTGGGGCAGGTAGAACTGATGCAGGAGTCCATGCTTTGGGTCAGGTTGCAAATTTTACCGTTAGTCAGCAACTGGATTTATCTAAGTTCAAATATTCCTTGAATTCAGTATTGCCAAAAGATATTTCGATAACAAACATTGAAACTGTTGAAGAAAGTTTCCATTCCAGATTCAGCGCGAGGAAAAGAGCTTATATTTATTTAATCTCAAACCAGAAATCACCTTTCTTTGAGCGTTATTCGTACACATATTTTTCCGAATTGAATCCCGAAAAACTTAATGAGTTATCGTCAACTATAATTGGAGTTAAGGACTTCACTTCCTTCAGTAAAATTAATCCGGAAGTTCAAAACAAAATTTGTGAAGTCTTTGAGGCAAGGTGGCGCAGACAAAAAAACTTGTTTATCTTTTACATCGAAGCTAACAGATTTTTATACGGAATGGTAAGAGCAATTGTTGGCTCACTATTAAAGGCATATACTTCTGAAGACGGGAAAATTTATTTAGAGAACGTTATTCTTCAAAAAGAGCGAAGTGCCGCTGCCGATGCCGTTCCGGCAAAAGGTTTATTTTTATACAAAGTGAAATACTGAAATGATATCCCTTCAAAACAAAAATGTATTGGTTACCGGTGGTTCGCGTGGTATCGGCAAAGCATGCGTAGAAATATTTCTTAAAGCCGGTGCCAATGTTGCCTTCACATTTCAATCAGCAAAAGTTGAAGCTGATAAAGTGGTTGACGGTTATACTGGATCATCAAAACTGAAACAATATAAGCTTAATCTTTCCGATGCAGTTGAAATTGAAAAAGTGATCGGGTTTGTTTTAGGTGACTTTGGAAATGTTGACATCCTGGTTAACAATGCTGGAATCTGGAAAGAAGCTGCAATTGACAAGATGACTCTTGATGAGTGGAATGAGATGATGAACATAAATCTCACCAGTACATATCTAATTACAAAACTGCTAGTACCTGGAATGAAGAAAAATAAATTCGGAAGAATCATAAATATTGCTTCAACAGCGGGACAGAGAGGGGAAGCATTTCATTCTCACTACGCAGCTTCAAAAGGAGGAATGATATCCTTAACAAAATCTCTGGCTTCAGAATTGGGTCAGCATAATATCACTGTTAACTGCGTCGCACCCGGCTGGGTTTTTACAGATATGACAACTGATTCTTTAGCAGATGCTGAAATTTATAAAAAAGTATTAAGCGATATTCCCTTAAACAAAATTGCTAAACCTGAAGAGATAGCAGGACCGGTTCTTTTTCTTGCTTCGAATCTTGCTTCGCACATTACAGGTGAAATATTGAACGTTAATGGTGGTTCAGTTCTATGCGGATAATATTTAGAATAGAGAGGAAAGGTTAGATGGATTCATTTTTTTTGGCTGAAGTTCATCCAAAAGTTGTTCACTTCCCGGTAGCATTGCTTACTACATATTCTTTCCTGGAAATAATTGGTATAGTTTTTAAAAAAGAATTTATTTCAAAGGCAGCTCTTCTTATTTTGTGTATCGGTGTCATTACTGCATTTTTTGCTGTACTAACGGGCAATCAGGCATTTGCAGATTTTAAATTTTGGACTGATGATAGCAGTGCATTATTAAATGATCATCAAAACTATGCAACATATTTACTCTGGTTATCTGTACTCGTTTGCGGATTCAGGGTTTTTGTTGTCTTAAAGAAAAAATTTTTCGGAATTACAAAATATCTTTTTATTCTTTTTGCTATAATGATATTGTTTCTAGTTTATCAAACCGGTATGCATGGCGGCGATCTCGTAAAAAAATTTGGAATAGGTACAGATGTTTTCGAAACTAAAATTTCGGAATAAAAATTATTTTCCATTCATCTACCTGAAATTTTATTTAAGTTTGTAATGTGATGATCAAAGAATTCAGCAAATATTTTCTTTTATTCTTAATTATTCTACAGTCAATTACTTTAGCCGGTGAACCCCCTGCAAGCAAGGCTGTTGGTGTTTTTCTTGCTGCCGGTGTTGGTGCAAGACTTCCTATTGGTGACTTCTCAAATTCAACAGATCTTGGTTATGGATTAAATCTTGAAGCCTCATATACTGATAGCGATCATCTTCCTTTTTTTGTTTTTGCCCGATTAGGATATGAACAATTTCCCGGGTCACAGGATTTCTATCAGGGAACAGACTACTCAAATTATTCAACTACCATAATTCCAGTTTCTTTGGGACTTCGCTATTATTTTAGCCCTTTAGTTGAGAGTGTTGTTTTGCTTATGCCTATTGTTGAAGGTTCAGTTTCATACACATACTTTGAGGTGTTGAATGAATTCAAAGCTGATGCAGGGCGAAGTAATTATAGAGAAGATTTATGGAAATTTGGGGGAACTGTAGGAGCCGGATTTTCAATGTTCATTCTCGAAATTATGGCAAACTATACTTACTATGAATCTAATCAATATTTATCTTTTAACTTAAATGTAAGACTTCCATTATTCGTTAGTCTATGAGGTAATAAAATGAATTATCAAAACATTCTTTTTGAAATTAAAAATCATACTGCTTTATTAACCGTAAATCGTCCAGATAAGCTTAATGCATTAAACGGACAAACAATTGATGAACTTGAAGATGTTTTTCATTCAATTAAAAATAATCCTGAAGTATTTATTGTTGTGGTGACAGGCAGCGGCGAAAAAGCTTTTGTAGCGGGGGCAGATATCGCTGAGCTCAATAAGCTTGATGTAATTTCTGCAAAAGAATTTTCTGAAAAAGGTAACAGAGTGTTCAGAGCAATTGAAACACTTGATAAACCTGTAATCGCAGCAGTTAATGGTTTTGCTCTCGGTGGTGGATGTGAGTTAGCTTTAGCTTGTCACATAAGGCTCGCGAGTGAGAATGCCAAGTTTGGTCAGCCTGAAGTTAATCTTGGAATTATTCCCGGCTACGGCGGAACGCAAAGACTTGCACGAGTTATTAATTCCGCAAGAGCCTTGGAAATGATTTTAACCGGTGATATGATTGGTGCAGATGAAGCTTTCAAAATTGGTCTCGTTAATAAAGTTTTTCCACAAGCTGAGTTGTTAAACAAAACTTTGGAAATGGCTGAAAAGATAGCTTCAAAAGGACATCAGGCAATCCGCTTTGCACTTAAAGCTGTTAAAGCAACAGATAATATTTCATTGAGTGAAGGACTAAGTTATGAAGCCAGTTTGTTTGCTCTTGTTTGTGGGACAGAAGATTTCAAAGAAGGTACTGCCGCATTCCTCGAAAAAAGAAAACCTCAGTTCAAGCATCGTTGATTCTAAAAATAGATGATGCAATCATTTAAATTCAGGAAGAGTTTATTCCTCACATTAATTGCTACAGCCGTAATTCTGATTGCGGCGAATATACTTTTTAAAAGCGATCTTTTTGTAAATAACTCATATGAAGATACTATTGACGAAGAAGAAATCAGTCAGAGATTTTTAAATATCCTTGCTGAATTTGATATCGAAGATAAACTTATAAAAGAAAAAAAAGTAAAAGACAAACACTCAAATGAGGATATTTCAAGCTTTAAAGTTCAGGTTCCCAAAGACCTTTCAATACCGGAAATTCTGCAGGACGTATTTCAGTCATTCAAAAAAGACAGTCTCATAATACAATCCTTTGAAAATGTGAAAGGCAGTAAAACTACACTTGCCTTAAAGATTGGAAGTTCAGCCGTGCTGCAAGCTGAATTTGATTATGCAAAAAATTATTCCAGAAATAAGGGATACATCGCATTTATTTTAAACGATGTTGACCCGGCTAATTCATCAACTATTACACTGATTGAGTCGCCTGCAAAAATAAATTTATTGATCCGACCAGAAATCAAGCATCTTCAACATCTGGAATATATAAGAAGTAACGGACAGCAGTTTTCAGTTTTAATCGATGATGATATCAGTGAACAAAAGTATAAGCTCAGCGAGACTTACTCAGAGCAAAGGATTGTTACTGTTATAAAAACTCTGGTAACTGATTTCCAGAAGGCAGTCTGTTTTATTATTGATGACAACTCAAATTTCTACAATTCTCCGAATTATGAAATCCTAAAAAGAGAACTCACAAAAAGGAAGATTAAACTTTTTCGTAAATCCGAATTTGTAAATCTAAATAACGAAGAAATGATACTTGATTCCTTCAATGATCAACTGAATTCTCTTGCTAATGGTGGATCGATTATTTTTTTAGTGAGCGAAGATGCTTACATGACTTTGAGTTCTGAAATAAAAAAATATAAAAAGAAAGGTTACAGAGTTATTACAACCAGTTTAATTCTTTGAGATAATTAGGTCTAATTATTTTTTAAATACATCTTCAAAATCAAGAACCACAGTCTCACCAAATTCATCTCCATTTATCTGTCCAAGAATTTTATTTGAATCCCCAACCAAAACGGTTAACAGCTCCTCCGGATGGATACTATCAATCGCAATTTTATTTACGTCATCCAGGCTGACTGAATTTACTCTTTCGATGTAAGTTTCAAAATAATTGTCCGGAAGATTGTTAATGATTTTGCTGCTTATGTTACTTGCAATTTGCCGGTAGGTCTCAAAATTTGCCGGGAATCTTTTTGTTAGTGATGATTTGGAGAATGCCAGTTCATCTTCAGTAATACCATCTTTGATTTTATTAATTTCATTATAGATTTCTCTTAAAGCATTTGTCGTGTTATCAACATCTACAGAAGTTGAAACTTCAAAATAGCCAGCTTCTTTAAAGTAGTTGAATCTCGAATGTATCCCGTACGTATAGCCATTTTTTTCTCTCAGATTAAGGTTCAATCTGCTTGAGAACTGACCACCGAGTGCGAGATTCATTATCTGCTTTTGGAAAAAATCTTTCTCACTTCTTTTAGAAGACAGATGACCTGTCCGGATTTCGGTTTGAAGAGCATCTTTTTTATTTATTACAAAAATCTTTCTCTTTGATTTTGTCAAATTAAGTAATGGTTCTTCAACAGTTGTTTTTACATCCCAATTTCCGAATGTATCATTCAGTTCTGCCTGAAGTGATTTTAAATCAATATCTCCAACTACAACAACTGAGGAGTTGAGAGGAGAGAACTTATTTTGGTAAAGATCTCTAACGGATTCGATTTGAATATTTTGTACTGTATTTTCTAAACCCATAACAGGAAAGGCATAAGTAGAATCACTACCAAACAAGAA
>DATIJX010000014.1:0-44522 GCA_035478175.1 Ignavibacteriaceae bacterium | reverse complement strand
ATCAATCTGGACTGTTTTAAGAGTTGAGATTATAGGAAGAACTCCATTACCTGCGGGACCAATTCCCTTTCCTTCCAGATCATTTCCAAATAAAAACAAAGTATCTCCAGCAGTTTCATCCTCCATCATATAATTTTCTGCTCTAATACTATCATCATCGCTGGAAAAGGTAACACTCCAGATATGATTTTCGGGTACCAATTCATTGTTAACAACTACCAGATTAAAATCACCTACTCCATCGCCCTCTGTGTGAGCTATGTTTAATACTTCTGCCCCTGTATATCCAACTACAGGTGGATTAGGGTAAACCTCTGCTACATTTCTCGGAAGTATGGTTCCACCCCGCAATGTCTGACTTACCGTAATTGCATTTTCAGAAGGATAAATTGGAATTGAATCAACACCGAAGTCATATGCGCAGACAGCATAAAAATATCTTTGTCCGTTATTAACCAGTGTATCTTTAAAAGAGTGAGTCAATCCGGTTTCATCACCAAGATAGTAAGCAATACCGTTCACGGTTGATTGCGAGTAACCATAAATATTATTAACCAGATCAAACTGGGCGATAGGATAACCATTAACGATTGACCATTCACCACTGCCAGGAAAATTTCCTCTTGGATCTTGAAAATCCGGGTCCGTGCTGCGATAAATTCTGTAGCCTTCGAAATCATTTTCGTAAGTAATAGGATCAAATGCGCGTTCGGCAGCATTATCCCAGTTTAACTGTACAAATCCATCTCCGGCATAGGCATTGACTGTAGGTAATGGTGGAGGAACAGCAAACTGGTAATTAGCCTTATAAATTTGCTGAACAACTGCTGTGGTAACTCGAAGCTCTCTTAAGTTAGCACCAAAACCTAAAGCAAGAGAGAACCTTTCAGTATTTTGAGCTGTCAACACAAAAGGTCCTGAAGCAAATAAAAATCCTATATTATAGTTTAGAGCAAGCGGTGCACCAAATGCGCTGTCAGGATCAGTAAATATATTCCACAATCTTTTAGGCCATTGCTTACCATCATCGAAGAAGACGATTTGATCAACTTCAGTTGATGGATTCCCTGCGCCTGCACGTATCCTATTAAGCTTAAATCCGGTAAGTCCAATCAGATCAGATTCATCAATATCGGTCTTATCAAAATTGGTTTCTCCGTTGGTGGGTTTTCCGTCATCTTCGCCGGTATCATTTGTTCCGAATACACCATCAGCACCAGTATCATGAAATTCAGCAACCCAATCCAAATCCTCATCGCCTGTCCACCAGACTCCTGCAATATAGGCGGGTCTTGTCGTAACAGGGCTGTGGTAGGTTTCAAATTTTGCTACTTGATAATTTGCATTCACATAGTTTAGAATTTCCTGCTGTCCTATTATTTGTATACCAGGTCCACTATTTCTTTTTTCATCTATAATTCCATCCTCATCGTTATCAATTCCATCAGTGGAGTTACCCGGAGTTTCTAAATAAGAATAACCTAAGTAGCCAGTTGGACCCTTTACTCCGTTCCCGTTCTTATCCCAGGTATATACAAGGTTAAGTCCGATCTCTTTATCATAGAATGCATTGTCATCATCCGATTCAGGAATACCATCTATTCCAATTCCTGATCCGCCTACACCCGAGTCCATATATAAACCAAATATTACATTATCATCGTATGAAGTTGTACTTTCATTTGTAATGTCATAATGAAAGAAGATAACGTATCCAGCCTGCGGATTTGACCATTGAAATCCTCTTTGCTCAACTCTCAAACCTAACCCGCGCCGAGTGTTATCTCGTGAGTCCGGGTAATAATTCCAGGCATCATAAAAGTTGTCATCATAAACAGTAAAGCTTTCCTGATCAGCTTTTGGAAGTTTGCCAAAGTAGCCATTCCAGGATCCACTCCAGCCGGGATCATCAGGATCAAGTTGTTTATCATACCATGCGGAAGGCCATGTTCGTGAATCGGTACTGATTGCAGGAGCTTCTGCAAGATTTATTGAGTTGCTTGGTTCGAAATATCCAAACCGCGGTTCAAACCTCATCGTCTTATTAGTAATCGGACTTGTCCCCTGTCTTTCGCGAAAACCGGTTTCCATTATGAATGCAGGATTACCATTAGTTTGAATTACCTCAGATAAAACAAACGGAGTTGTTCCGTCGCTGTAATTTTCTCCGGATCCTTTTGGAATTTCAACAGAATGAAATATTGAAAGATCCACGTTTATTGGATCATCCGGATAATCACCTACCATACCGTAGCTTCTATACCTTGTTCGAATAAGATTGGCATCGTGATGTCCAATTCTTTCTGCGTCAATATTTCCTCGCCATTCAGGGGGAACTGGAGTGATGACCTGAGCTTTTAACTGATAGTTAATGCAAACAAAAAACGGAATAATTAATAAAATCCATTGCCATTTAAAATGACGAAAAGGAAATATTAGCTGAGTTTTATTTTTTTTCTTCATAGTTATAAACTCCTCAATGAAATACCAAATTCAATTCTTCTAGGCTCATAAAACCTCGATGGGTCATAGAGTTGAGCACGCACAGTTTCCGGATAAAGTGCATAGTCAGGGCTTCCGGTATTGTTGAATACAAATCCGTTTACAAAATGTGCGTTCAGCAGATTAAATACTCTTAAGAAGACACTAAGATTCACTATATCGAGATTGAAATATTTCTCACCTCTCAGATCGATTAAGAAATAACTTTCTTTTCTTCCTGAGTTGGGATCCTGATCTGCATCAAAACCAGATCCGATAACAGGTGTATATGGCTGTCCACTTCCGAATTTTAAGATTGCACTGATAGAAAAATCATCAGGTATTGAGTAGACACCAGTCAGATTTAAAGTATGTCTTTGATCCCAATTAAAAGGAACATATTTGGGACGCGGATCCTGTCCTGAAGCTGCTCTGTTAGTTGTTTCCCTTGGATCACTGGAATTACCTTCAGCAAATTGTAAAGTGTAATTTAAAGATGAACTTATGTTGTTGTAATTCTGCTGAAAGAGTGAAACAGTGAATCCATACACACTTCCAAAATCCACGTTAGTAAATCTCCAGTACTCTGCTGAATTATAAGTTTCAATAACTTCAGTTCCTAACAAATCGTTTATATCTTTATAAAAAAATGAAAGTTGAAGCCCAAGTATATTTGATATGGCTTGCTTAAAACCGAATTCGTACTGAACTGTAAATTCTGGTCTGAGGTCAGGGTTTCCCATTATACCATAGCTAATGCTATTCGCTGCGAGATCACTTAATATTGAGTAATCAGCATTTCCATACAGTAATCCCAGAGCAGGCATTTGATAGAAATGTCCATAAGAAAAATAAACCGAGGAAGAAGCTGACATAGGGAAATTTATTCCCAACCTTGGGGCAAGCACTGTTTTAATTTCTGTATCAACAAGCTGGGATTGAGGATATCCTTCAATAGAATTAGCTGGATTTCTTAAATCAGATGGTATCTGAGCATCAGGGTCATAATATTCAAAACGCATTCCGGCTCTAATTACAATATCTGCCAATTCTATTCTATCCTGAAGATAGGCTGCAAATTGTTTCGGATAGTACGATTGTAAACCCGGCATATTTGGAAATTCATAAACTGGTTTAAGAATCTGAACTCCATTTTCCGTTGTGGAAACAAAAAATCCGGGAGGACCAAATTCTATATCTGAATACTGAAATTCAATTCCTGATTCCAAAAAATTAATTCTGTCGAACTGCCAGACAACTTCAGCTTTAGTTATGAGAGAGTTTGTATTTTGTTTATATCGACCCAGATCAACACCCTGAACAATCGCACCGTCTTCATAATTAGCATCACTTTTTGGCTCTCCTGCCTCCAGGTATTGTGGATCCATCAAATCTTCGTACTTAAAACTTTCATAGTCAAAATAATTCTGCCGAATATTTAACTGATAAAATAACTCGGGAGCTAAAGTATGAGTAACTGCGAGCCCGTGAGATAATGACGTCGAATAATTTTCCGGTATTCCATCCGGATTCAGCCTGAATCCGTGATTATAATACTTTCTTTCCGACTCATTATATGTTAACTGATAATTAAACTGCATTGAAGAAATAGTAGAGTTACTCAGTTTAAACTGACCGCCCCATTCGTCGCTTGTTGTCATCGGAACTAGTTCATTATCACCGGTAGGAATGAATACAGCGTTTTCAAAATCACTGCTGTCAGTTGGAACAAATCTTCTTTCTCCAAAAAAATACCCTTCATTATATGATTTTAATCCACTGGCTAAAAAAGTTGTTTGAGGTAAACCCGTTGGCCCGCTTAAAGATAATTGATAGTACTGAATTGATAATGGATTGTAAGAGTCATTATGAGGATATCTTTCGGTATCGGTGGTAAAATAATCACCGAGGTAGCTTTCGGCAGAAAAACTAAATCTGTCTCCACCAGATTTGAGAACGGTATTAACAACGCCTGACATTGCCTGCCCGTACTTTGCATCAAATGTTCCGCTTATAACCTGAACTTCTTCAATAATTGAGCGATCAACTTCCTGTATTGGTTCATTAGTAAATGGATTATTTACTGTTACACCATCAAGCTGGTATTGAACTTCACCGATCCTTCCACCACGAAAGTGGCCATCAACAACTCCGGCCTGCAGATTTACAATATCATTAAGACTTTGAACAGGTAAGTTTTTTATTTCTTCTTTATTAATTGAAGATACTGTGCTGGTTTGATTAAACTCAACGAGTGGCTTTTGTGCAACAACAACAACTTCTTCTCCTTCAATAACTTCAGGTGATAGTGTTGCATCGAGCGATGTGGTTTTGTCAGGTGAAATGCGGACATTTTCAGATACTTGAGATTTGTAGCCAAGATATCCGATTCTCACTTTATAAGTTCCGGCTCTGACATTAATAATTACATAATACCCTTCAAAATCTGTTGCGGCTCCAAGTGTTGTTTCTTCTATGAGAACATTAGCTCCAACTAAAGGGCTCCCTTCGTTATCCAGAACTCTTCCGCTTAACTTTCCCGAAGTTTGAGCATCCAGATTGACAGAGAAAAATATTGCCGCCAGAAAAACATATATGCCCGTTAAAAGAGCTGAAGCTGATTTGTTTTGTAAAATTAACTTCATAGCTTATTCCTTTTTTAAGCTAATTTAAAAAAGGAGGAGAACCCTAACTTTATAGCATAAGGTTCCCCTCATATATGAATTATTTCAATAATATCATCTTTCCAGTTTTACTCTGAAGGTTATTTCCGGATGATAAACTTTCTAGTGATATTTTATAGAGATAGACTCCCGTCGAAAGATTAGCTGCATTAAAATTATATTCATTCAAACCTGCATTGTTGAATAGATTGATGCTTTCAACAACTTCACCAAGTGCATTGAAAACAGAAACATTCACAACACCTGATTCCGGTATTGAATACTTTATCTTGGTTGATGGGTTGAATGGATTAGGATAATTTCCGTGAATCTCAATGGAGTTTGGAATGATGCCGACAATTTCATCTTCAACTCCAACTGGTTTAGTTGGATCCATATAAGCCCAAACAAGTGCTGGTCCTCCCTCATGTTCTCTGAACCACCACGTTCTGGAACCATAATTATTTAATGGATCATCGAATGAATCTCCATCAAACAAATCTGCACCCATAAAAATGAGTTTATCTCCGAGCCCTGAAGGATAACCGAAGCCAGTAAGATCAATTTTCAATTCAATCTGATATCCTTCGTCAACATCTGTATTATTGTTTACAGTAGTGGCACCTTTGAGACCAACTGCATATTCTGCCATACCTGTATCAACTAAGGTTTGAAGAAACTCATAAGCTGCTGGCTGTCCAGCAAAATCGAAACTAATCCTCATTTGTCTTACTATCATATTATTATCATCATTCTGAACTGCTCTATCACCAATCATAAACCTGATACCATCAATTTTATCATATTCTTCAAAACCCTGAACTCTGCCATCATCAATATCAGCAGCTAAATAAAGATAGTTATTCTTGAAGAACATATGGATTTTACCATAAG
Source organism: Ignavibacteriaceae bacterium (assembly GCA_035478175.1). Lineage (GTDB taxonomy): Bacteria > Bacteroidota > Ignavibacteria > Ignavibacteriales > Ignavibacteriaceae > IGN2. Next base: position 38,484 of record DATIJX010000014.1, on the reverse strand, counting down.
AAGGGTCAAGTATTGGAGGTCTTGGATTGCCGCCAAGCTCAGGCTGAAAGTGACCGCTCATCCATGGACCAACACCCGGATAACTGTATTTAATAACATCATCATCCCAGGCCATTTCAAATTTGTAGGAACCCAACCATACTTCTTCGTCAATTACTCCATCAATCACCGGATCAGCAAAACTTAGATTGTTTGGTAAAACTATATCAGGTTCTACATCGGGTAATGTTCCACTAGTTGTAGTAACATCCGGTCTGGCGTGAATTCTTGCAACGTTATTTGCGTTTGCATTTCCCCAGGGAGATTGAAAATGTGTGCGGGTAGTATTGACAGTTGATGGATTGCCTTCAAATAAAAAATCGCAATCCCAGATACTGAAGTTCAACATTATTATATCGCCGGAAGCCTGCGTGACATCATACCCAATCACACCAAGATCCATTCTCATTTCCACTGTCCAGCCTTCGTCTCTTCCTGCATCATTTGAAGTACCATTTACAACAGTTTTTGCATTCCAGGCATTGATTTGTTCAGGAGTACGAGTAGTATCATCAAAATTACCATACTTACCCACAAATCTTGGCGGTGCACCTGGAACTATATAGGAAGGAATATTGATATACCACCACGTATAAAAATATTCGATTGGCGGTGCAAAATTTATTGTTGGGTCTAAGGTTAACTTATCTTTTATGCTCATTAAAATTGCATCCCACCTTGCCCAATCCTGGTTACCACCAATTGATGAATCCGGAATATCAAAGCCAAGCCATAATTGATTGTCGGATGTAACGAGAAACTTAATAGTTGCATTTGTCGGATCTGTAATTGCTTCCGGTTGAAACTCAGGCCGCCAACCGCTTGTGGGAAGCAAACCTGGTTGACCATAGTTTAATGTAATTGTTTCTGCTGCACTCCACGCCGCTTCATTCAGAACACCATCCATTGTAATTGAACCTGCCGGAGCGGTTCTTGCCCACAGTACATCTTCTCTTTCTGGGTACTGAGCCGGTGTTACGCCCTGTAAAAGCAGGATGAATAAAACACCTAACCAAATTGCGAGTTGTGTTTTCATTTTACTCTCCTTGATTTTGTTAGTAATTATATTGTTTAGATTTTTTAGAGATAAACTTTAACTTCGACAGTTTTTTTCTGAATTATACTAAGAATATTATTTTTTTGTTTTTTACCATCCACAGTAATGTAATTCACATTGCTTCCAGAACCAGATTGATTGATCACATTTATGTTATACGTAGTATTCCTGAATATTCTGGTTACACTATACTTTTTCCATTCTTCAGGAATACAGGGATCAATTAATAATCCATCCTTAGTTGCCCGTATTCCTAAAATCCAATCGACAATAACTTTCTGAAACCATGCTGCAGATCCAGTGTACCACGTCCATCCGCCCATACCATAATTTGGTGAATCAGGTCCGTCAATATTTCCAGGTGTTACATAAGGCTCGGCATTGTATTCATCTGGATTCATACCATTATATACAGGACACAATCTTCTAAATGCTTCAAAAGAATTTTGATTTTGTTTTAGTAATGAATATGCCCAGATTGACCAAGTCGCGGCGTGAGAATATACTCCTCCATTTTCTCTTCGTCCCGGTGCGTAGCGGGTTAAGTAACCAATCATCTCATCAGGTTTTGTATAAGCAGGATGCAGTAAAAGTGTACCGTTTTTTTTAAGCAACAAATTTGTAACCGAGTCCATCGCTTTTATCTGCTTATTCTTATCAGCTATTCCACTAATGACTGACCAGGTTTGTGCATTAAGATAAATCTTTCCTTCTTTATTTTTTTTACTTCCTATTTTCTCACCGTTATCTTTTGTTGCTCTGTAGAACCAATCTCCATCCCAGGCATACTTTTCAAATGCCTTCTGTAATTGTTTTGATTTAGCCAGATACTTACTTGCCAATTTTTTCTTTCCTATATCATCACATAAAGAAGAAAAATCTTTCAGCACCAGGTAAAAGAATTCAGCTAACCAGATAGATTCACCCTTCATATCCAAACCAACTGCACTCAAACCATCATTCCAATCACCAGCTCCGATGAGCGGAAGACCACGTTTAGAAAATCGTTTTAATACCCGGTCAATCGCAGCCGTACAATGATTGAAAATTGTTGCTTTGCTTTTCGCATCATCATAATAGGGTTCTTTTAATTTTAGTATTTGAAAATCACCTGTTTCATTGATGTAATGAAAAACCACAAATGGAAGCCACAATAAGTCATCAGTCATTTTTGTGGGAAGACCTGTATCAGTAATTGGGTGCCACCAATGTAAAACAGTTCCATCTTTAAATTGATGAGCAGCATGTAATTTTATTTGCTTTTTTGTTTGAGAGGGATCGATTGGTAGAAATACTAAACTATCCTGCAACTGGTCTCTAAAGCCAAAAGCACCACTCTGTTGATAGTATGCGGTTCGAGCCCATAATCTTCCACAAATTGCCTGATACTTTAGCCACTTATTAACCATAAGATTTAATGCTTCATCAGGAGTATTTACTGTTAACCTATCGAACTTTTTAAGCCAGCTATTTTTAACCTCATCTAAAGCAAAATGAATCTTGGCTGGCTCCTGATATTTTTTGATTGTCTTTTTAATTTCATTTACGTTTTTCTTAATACCTATGAAGAAATTTATTTCGTCAGCTTCATTTGGATTAAGTTCAACTTGAGTTTTAACAACAGCGACTGAGTCGTTCCACTTTCCCAACTTTTTTCCAAGCGCATCAGATTTTATTCCATCTGGTTTTTCGATTGAACCATATCTCCCGATAAAAGATTCTTTATCACCATCATAATCCGTTATTGTATGCGAGCAGGCAATAAAACCTTTGTATGGGTAATGAATGTTCCAGTGACCTCTTTTACTTAGAGGAATTTCCCACAACCGTTTTGCTGCAGTCATGCAGTTTAATTCGGGATGAAATTCTGTTTCCAAAAACGTTTTATGAAATTCTCTGTGGTGATCTGATGAAGAACCAAGGCACCATTCAAAATAAGAATACACCGATAGTTTAATGCTCGAGTTATTCTTATTCTGAATCTGAAAATTCCAGATTTCAACCTGATCATTCATTGGAATAAATACAGTCAATAAGATTCGAATTCCCTTGAACTCACTTTCAAATTGAGCATATCCGAAACCGTATTTAACTTGATAATAATCAAGATCTGTTTTGAAAGGCATCCAGGTTGGAGACCAAACTTCACCTGTCTCTTCATTTTTTATATAAAAATATTTACCCCAATCATCTTTAACCAAATCCTGATGCCATCTGTTCAGCCGGTTAAATTCCGAATGAGTTAGCCAGCTAAAACCCCCACCAGCCTGAGAAATTACTAAACCGTAATCTCCATTGGAAATTACATTTACCCATGGTTTAGGAGTTTGGTGTGTATTGATGATGTATTCATTTCCATCATCAGAGAAGTGACCATATTTCGTAATAAACTTTGACATAATTTAACAGGATTCTCTCATTACTAATTCAGTTGGAATATGTACAACTGAAGATTCGACACCATTATTACTTTGAATTTTTTTTAGTAATAATTCAGCTGCCTTCTTGCCAACTTCTTCTATATTCACGTGAACTGTAGTAAGTGGTGGATTAAGGTATTGGGAAACAAAAACGTCATCAAATCCTACAACTCCAATGTCTTTAGGGATTTGCAACTTGTTTTGTTTTATATAATCATAACATCCTATTGCCATCATATCATTAGCAGCAAATACTACTTGCGGTCTTGTTTTTAAGTTCAATAATTTCTTACAGGCATTAAAACCAGATTCTCTTGAAAAGTTACCTTTTTCAATAACATATTTCGCTCCAAATTTTTTACAAGCATCAATAAAACCATTTCTTCTTAAACCCGCATCATCATTATCTAACGGGCCAGTTATGTGAGAAAGAAAAACGTAGTTCTTTTTCCTTATAAGATATTCGGTCATCGAATATGATCCGTAGTAATCATCTATGCCAATTCTATCAAACTTTTTAATTTTACTGTTAGAATTAATGATGACGACCGGCAGATGACTTTTTGATAAGATTGATGCAAGTCCATCATCTAAATAAGAGACTAAAAGAATTAACCCTGATAAAAGTCCACTTCTAATAAATGTTACAACCTCATCTTCAAGGCTCGTATACTTGTGCGAACTGGCAACAACCGTATAAAGGTTTTGAGAGAAAGCGATTTCATCAACACCTTTAATAACTTCAGTAAAATATTCGTCGGATATTTCCGGAAGGATTAAGCCAATCAGATTTGATTTTTTTTGAGCAAAGTTGCGTGCAAGAATATTGGGTCTATACTCAAGTTTTTCGGCAATCTTTAAAATATACGCTCGTGTTTCTTCAGTAACTCTGGGATCATTATTTATAACTCTTGAAACTGTGGCAATGGATACATGAGCTCTTGCTGCAATCTCTTTTATAGTAGGTGCCATAAATTCTCAACCTAATTCTTGTAATTAAAAAAGGCACAGCTCATCAGAAATCGAACTGTGCCTTTTAAAAGAACTTATTTCAGCAAGGTCATTTTTCTACTTAGTGTAGAATTTTTACCATTCTCGCCAACAGCATTTAGAACATAGATATATATTCCGGAAGTCAGGCTCGAAGCGTCAACTGTGTAATTATAATTACCAGCCGCCAACTCACCATTATACAATGATAATACTCTTTCTCCAACAATATTATATACGTCCAGAGTTATATCTGACTTGACAGGCAAGCCAATACTAATTGTTGTAGCAGGATTAAATGGATTCGGATAATTTTGAAGAAGTTCAAAATTAAATGGATTTGATTCACCTAAGTTTACTACTTCAGAGTAGCTGTAGCTTCCGTTGAAATCAATCTGCTTCAATCTATAAGCATAATTGATATTAGGTGTTGTAGTTTTATCTACATAAGAATAATTCTGAACTTCAGTTGTTGTACCTTTTCCAAGAACAAATCCTATGGTTACAAATTCATTCCCTGCAGTGCTTCTTTGAACATCAAATCCTAAATTATTTAGTTCAGTTGCAGTAGTCCAGTTTAATAGTGTTGTACTTCCAACGTACTGTGCCGTGAATGATGTCAGTTCAACAGGTACGGTTACATCAACCATAACGAGTTCTCTGTAAACACCGCCCCATTCACTTCCCCACCATTGTTTGTAAAAGTTTCCGTTAGGACCCCAAGGTGGAGCACCAAAACTATAGTTATCCGGATCAAAAATTACAATCATTAAAGTTACTGTAGCCAAAGGATCTGTAAATCCTAATTGATTCAGATGAATTACTGTTTCTGCAGTATATCCGGCATCAACATCCGAAGAATCGTAAATTGTAGTTGGTGGAATTGGATATGCAGCACCCTCGGTTACACCGGAAGGGGCGTTGGTTTCGAAAACAAATTGACCAGCACTGCCTACAACACCAACGTAATTCTTAATTTCATACTCATTTGCACCACTTGCATTCTTAATTTTCATAAACATGCCATCACCTTCCCAATCGAAACGGCAAACCTGTTCATCATTTGAATTTAATGCTATATATAAATCAAATCCATTACGTAGAAAAGTAACATAGCAAGTCGACATATCTGTATAAGGTGGTTTTACAATAGCTCCGTCCGTTGGAGTATTGGAGTTTCCGGAAGGAACACCACCCATCTGAAACATTAGATGAGGTGTCGAAGTTGCTTTTATCCAATCATCTTCAAGCAATTGACCATCCAATGTAATGGGTCCTGTAGTTTTGTAAACTGGTATTGAAGGTGGGTCTGCTACTGCCTGAGCTGAAGTCGGCAGTTGAAAAGCGAGGAGAACAAAAAGAAGAAAGGTAAACGAGAGAAAGTATAGGGGTTTCATAGTACCTCCGATGGTTAATGAATGTGTAATTAATTATAGAGCATTGAGAAGAAAGAAAAATTTTAGTTCAAATTTTAATAATCGACGAACTCTGCTGCTCTCAGTAACGAAAAACTTACATGTAAACGTTTACATTACAGCTTTATAATAATAATAATTTCTATAATTGTCAAGAAGAATCTGAAAAAATATCATCTACCTAATAAGACGAGACATCTGAAAAATCAAGTTATTTATTTAAGAGACCTTAAAAAAGATTTTTTGAAATACTTGTTTGTCTTTTATTTTATCTTATTGTTCATCTTAACTTGTTCTTTAACATATAAGAAGGCTCAATTAAGTTTTAATTTTAATAAAAAACTATGAAGAGAATTGAAGTAACTCAATCGGTCAAAGGGATGAAAAAGGAATTAAATCCTTTGGGTGAGAGTGAAAACTTTGTGATGCTTTACTCTGTGCGGAAAATAGTATCCGCAAACGTAGATCATACCCTAATAATTCAGAGCTCATGGGAAAGGGATAGGTATTAAAAATATGAACAACACAACTGAGATTTTCAAAAGTTCCTATCTCTTCAAAATTTTACAAGCTCACACAGAAGTGTTTGTACAATTTCAGTTCTTTCAGTAGAATAAATTTAGAATAACTTTTAAAAAAGCTTTGAATTAAACTTAAATTTGTACGATTTTTATGATCGTAGATTCTCCCGGACTCTCCGCAAAATTTTAACCCTAACGGCGCTTACTCTTCTCTCCAGTCGTGTCTTGCTGTTGAACTAACATTAGAATAATTATTGCCTCCTTTTTTAAACCAAATATATTCCAAGGAAGTAGTAAGTATTTTTAAAAATGGATTTGATTTTTAACAAGTGCTCTAGTGACAACATCACATCCGGACAAAGTTTCTTAACAATTTGGAGACTTCCCACTTAATAATTAAAGTTTCTTGCGCTTTTAGTTACCGGTCATTTATTATTAGTTGATTTCGTTGAATCTTATTTCTATAATTCGACAAGTAATTTAATTTAAAAAACAGTAATCACTTCAACAAAACATTTATCTAACATCTTCCGGGAGTTTGTAATGAAAAAGTATTTCTACCTTTTGTCTCTTCTCATATTATCACTGTTGTTTAATTCTCAAGCACAATCTCAAAACAGCAACAATCCTTTCTTCAAGGAATGGGAAACACCATATCAAACACCACCATTCAGCGAAATCAAAGCTTTACATTTTCTACCGGCCTATGAAGAAGGAATTCGACTGCAGAATTTAGAGTTTGATGCAATTGTTAATAATCCGGATAAGCCAGATTTTGAAAACACTATCACCGATATTGAGAAAAGTGGGCAACTTCTAACCAAAGTAAATAAAGTTTTCAGTTCACTTAACGGTACCGATACTGACGATGAAATGCAGAAGATTGCTGAACAAAACACGGCAATGTTATCAAAACATATTGATGACTTTTATTTAAACGAAAAACTATTTGAACGAATTAAAGCTTTATACGATGAGAGGGAAACTCTTAATCTGACAACTGAACAGAACCGGGTTCTTGAAAATTACTATATAGATTTTGTAAGAGGCGGCGCAAATCTAGATGAAGAAGGAAAAGCACAGCTTAGAAAAATTAATGATGAACTTTCCCAGCTTGTTTTGAAATTTGGTGATAACGTTCGTAAAGAGAACAATAAATTTGAATTGATAGTAGAAAATGAGAAGGACCTAGCCGGGCTTCCTGATGCTTCTATCCAGGCTGCAAAGGAAAAAGCTGAAGCAAAAGGGTTAAATGGCAAATGGCTATTTACAATTGATAAACCGACGCTGATTCCTTTCTTGCAATTCTCCGAGAACCGATCCTTGAGAGAAAAAATGTACAAAGCCTATATGAATCGCGGCAATAACAATGACGAACTGGATAACAAGAAATTATATTCAAGAATTGTTGTCTTGAGAGTTGAAAAGGCAAACCTGTTAGGTTTTAAAACCTATTCTGATTTTGTACTTCAAAAGAAAATGGCGAAGACTCCCGATAATGTATATTCGTTTTTATATGATATTTGGAAACCTACTCTTTTAAAAGCAAAATCAGAGGTTGTAGAGATGCAGAAAATAATTGATGCTGAAGGCGGAAAATTTAGTTTAGAGCCCTGGGACTGGTGGTATTATGCAGAAAAAGTAAAGAGAGAAAAATATGCTCTCGATGAGGAGATGCTGCGTCCATATTTCAAAATTGAAAATGTGATTGACGGTGTTTTTGCAGTTGCCACAAAGTTGTGGGGATTGCAATTTGTCGAAAGAACAGATATCCAGGTTTATAATCCTGAAGTAAAGGTTTTTGAAGTTAAAGAAGCTGATGGGAAGCATATTGGAATTTTATACACTGACTATTTTCCGCGTGCGGGAAAAACAAATGGTGCATGGTGCGGTGATTTCAGAGGGCAGAGTAATATGGATGGAAACTATATTACTCCTCTGGTAACCAATGTTGGCAACTTTTCAAAACCGACATCGGATAAACCAGCCTTAATCAGTCTGGATGAAGTCAGAACTTTATTTCACGAGTTGGGACACGCACTTCACGTATTATTTCAGAATGTTACTTATCCGAGCGCTGGTTCTGTGCCGTCTGATTTTGTTGAGCTTCCATCACAAATAATGGAAAACTGGGCTATGCAGCCCGAAGTTTTGAAAATGTATGCAAAGCATTATGAAACCGGTGAAATAATTCCGCAGGAGTTGATTGAAAAAATCGATAACTCAAAATATTTCAACCAGGGTTTTGAAACTATGGAATACATTGCTGCCTCTTTGCTTGATATGGATTGGCACGTAATAACAGACACTGAGGAAAGAGACGTAATGCAATTTGAAAAAGAATCAATTACAAAAATGGAATTGATACCACAAATCTGGCCTCGTTACTTAACTACAAATTTTATTCATATTGCAACGTGGGGGTACGAATCCGGATATTATAGTTATCTGTGGTCTGCTGTTCTGGATGCGGACGCATTTGAATCATTTATGGAAACAAGTTTATTTGATAAAGCTAATGCTGAATCATTCAGATATTATATACTTGCAAAAGGCGGCAGCGAAGATCCGATGGAGCTGTATATTAAGTTCAAAGGAAGAAAACCAACGGTTGATGCCCTGTTAAAAAATCGTGGATTAAATTAGTAGGAATTATTTTGGGAATGATATAAAACATTCGTCCAAATATTACAATCCCACTTAGCTAAAGCTGAGTGGGATTTTTATTTGAATCAAACCTTTGGCTTTCTCTAAAGCTCCGGCCAGCTTATTTTAAGTACAACCGCTGTTTGTGGACCAACAATTCCATCATCCGCATTCGGACCGAAAGATGAAGTTTGAAAATTTAGTACTGCACGAAGAGTACGTTCGCCAAAATCACCATCAATATTTCCTTCATAAAATGATTTAGTCTGTAAGGCTTTCTGTAGTTTTTTTACAAGATCACCCTGTGAACCATAACGCAAACGGGCTGATACTTTTGAATTTCCCGCCGATGCAATTCGATATACTTCCCGTCCATCAAGAAGTATATATCCAAAACTCTTCTGTGCTAAATCATAAGCATTTTTTTTGAATACTTTCCATGCCCCGGTTGCAGGCTGCTGACCACGTTTTTGACATTGAGGATATCCAACCAGAACCTGGCATCCAGCACTTGCATATTGTGTAGAATTAATTCCCATGCACCAACCGGAATGGATATTATCATTTGGATTTTCATATTCGACTCTATCATCATTATCAAAATCAAGATCATCGCTTGTTCTTCTAACGGGATGAGAATGTACCTGCCTGAAAGCATCGTGTCCGGTTGGGCTTCCTGCTTTGTGAACTCCCTTTCTATAATCAAAATAATATCCTGTCATCAATTGATTGGCACCTTCGCCGCCTTTTGTAACAGACTTGCTCACATAGTCGCGGTGAGTAACAGTACTCCCCGGAAAGATTGCAAACTCTTCTTCTTCCGGTAACCATTGTCCCAAAGTACATCGAGGATTGATGTAATTAATATCAGTCAGGACAACTTTGTGTTTTGTTCCGAATTCATAATCTTCGACATTTTCAGGTAGTGATCCACGAAGACCAAAGAAGATCATTTCCTTTTTTCGAACTTCAAAGCCATTGACCTCGCAAATCCTGAGAAGTATTTTATCAGTTAATTCGAACTCCATAATTTTTTCCCTCCTTAATTAATAAACCTTTGTTGTGAACAGCATGATATTTTACCTTGATAATTTTTCATTCTTCATCTTTGATAACAACAAATAGCAAGTTCCTCATTTGTAATAACCACAAAATCAGAACGTCCTGAAGTCCACGCACCTGCGTCAATAAAAATGTTTTTGCCGTTGTTTACATTAGTTTTAATATACGGATGATGCGTGTGCCCAATTACTGTAATTTTTGTTTCTTTATTCTCCGGATTTTTTTTCATTCGTTCAGCAAAGTAATCCAGGCAATGACCGTAGTTTTTGATGTACTCCTTTTCGGATGGGTAATCATACACTGGATCTTTTCCCGATGGAACTCCCCAGGAATAATGTTCATCTTTTTCAATTACGCTTGCCTTTACAAGAAGATGTGCAAAGAATTCGTTTATTTCTCTGATGCTTAAAAATAGAAATTGACTTACCTCCCAAAGCGGTGCATTGGGATTCGAAAAATCCTTCCAGCTATCGGGAGTAAATCCATGTTCAATATAAACTTTACCTTCGAGTGCGGCAAAACGAAAACCGGGAAAGTGACGAAGTTCAAAATCATGGTTGCCGTAAAGAAAGTGAGTGCGCATTAGATTCATCGAATTAACTATCTGATCATAGCTTGGATGAGACATACGGATTTCTATTGCTGTGGCATTTGGACCATGCAAGCCCGGAAATCGTTGTTCATATAGATCACCAAGCTGGTAAATTCTTAAAGTCTGATCTTCTAATTCCATTTCTTCTTTTAGTGCGCTCAGATGATTCAAGAATTTCAACATCACATCAGCACCGAACTTGAAATTATCAAGATGGGAGTTATATATATACATATGCATATCGGGAATGACCACAAGCATATCGCATTTGCTCAGAACCGGCTGCCAGCTTTCAGGAATCGGATAAGGCTTACCATCTTTTGAAATGATTTTAATTTTTTTATTACCCTTAATAAAATCTTTTTTAATCTTCATTTTTATTTACCTCTCTCCACTTAAAAGATGAAACAGGCTCGTTGTTGAATTCCAACAATTCAATTGGATAGAACTCAAAATTTGTATCTCCAAGCTTGAAAGTTTTTGCATTGCTGAGTATTTCGACATTATACCAATAAGAAATTTCACGCCAGGGATGATCATTGTAACGGACTTCTGCATAAAAGCTTGTTTGGGCAGGTATTTGAGGAACAGAATCTCTAACCGTCAGCACGGAAGATTTATTCAGATAATTAATTACTGAGCAATAAACTGTATCTTCATAAAACACACAAAGAGTATCTCGAGCAGACACATCCATCCTGTAAAAATCAGGTCGCTGATACCAGACATAAAGTCTGCCTTCGGAAGTTTCATACTTGTCAAGGAAAACATTGATATTGGGATCGACATACTTTCTGTTCCAGCCTTCTTCTTCTTCAAGGCGCTGCTTGCTTCCGAGTGTGGCTACAGGAATCTTTACATTTTTTAAGCCGTCTGTATAGTTTTTAAATAGTTGGCTTGCAACAAAACGCGGCATACCTGCAGTTAGTCTTCCCTGCGTCAGACTGTCACGTAGAGGAACTGAATAGACAGTCTTATCAAACAACTGAGCATCAGGTTCCTGTAATACAGGGTAGTGCGTGCAGCCAATCTGTAATAGAATCAGAAAAGCAGCTAACACTACAGTACTATATTTAATGATCTTCATTAATTAACCTCCTTTGAAAAAAAATATTTCATTCCCTTATAACTAAACAAGATTCTCAATATCTCCATTAGCTTTTATATTTATTGACTCACCACCAGAAATAGTTTTCCACTTTCCCGGACCTGTAAATCTAACCTGCACTTTTCCCCAACCCGAAGGTACTTTCCACGTAAATTGTTCATCCTTCTTTAAATCATGTCTTGAAAACGCACTCCATTTAAGCCAATCATTAGGATGATAGAACCATAATTCAACTTGTTTGCCAAACGAGTTCTTAAAATTAATTTCATTAACAGCTAATGATTCGCCGATTTTAAAGGTGCTGGATATTCCTGTGTAAGATTTGATTTTACCTGAAATGTCGCGGGAATCACCAAAGTGACAAATTCGGTACTCCCCTTGTTTTGTATCTGCAGGAATATTCCACGTTATTGTGATCTTTGAGTTAGCAATAAAATCTCTTTTCCATTCGTAAATAGTACAGGGATCATTATCATTGAAAATAGTAATCCATTTGTCCCCTTCTTTGCTCTGGACTTCTAAAAAAGTTCCCTGAGATCTTAAATTATTTTTTGGATGAGCACCCCAAAAAATAATTTTGACAGTTGATCCTGCTTTGTAAAATGAATTAACATCGGTCTGAGTACCGCCGAAGGGAATCCACGGCATCGGTTGTGTATCGGTGACTATCCCAGTTTGCAAATTGGTTTGTTCAGAAGATAAATCTTTTGGAGTTGGTCCGACAGAAACCGTTTTTCCATCTTTAATAGCGATTGCAAGTTTGCCAAACTCCTGCTGAAGTGCCATCAAAGTATAAGGACCGAAATGAGTTGAAGCTCCTTCATAATGTTGAATATCATATTCCTCTTTTGTTGTAACGTATCCGGCGTAAGCATTTGCGTACGTTGCTAATGCAACAGAATCAATTCCTGAACTTTTAAGAATGTTAAGAATTGTTTCCCTTAAACGTCTTCCGGCCATAGTGGTCAATTCAAAAGGGGTTCCAAGTAAAACCAAATTTCCAATACGAAGAATCTGTAAAGGCAAAATTTCCGGGGCTAGCGGATAAGGTTCAGCTAATCCTTGTGCAAGTATGATTGGTTTTGGCTTGTGACCGTTCTTCATTTCATCTTCCAGAATACCAGGGACTTTGAAACCAGTGAGCAATCCGGAAAGAAGATTTATAGCTTCAAGAATAATATTTTTTTGTCCCGCAGGATAATCTCCTGAAATAGTAGCTTTAATTCCTTCAACTAATCCGAATTCAGATTTACTGTCTTCTGTGCTTCCTGCAAACATTGAAGCACCTAATGCCGCAGGATACGTTCTGTTATTTGTTCCTTCAATCTGAATTTTAGAAAAATCAATATGAGTATGCCGGTAGTCAACACTTCCTGTTAACTGAGTACTTGCTGAAGAATAAAGTTCTTTAGCTTTACTAAATTGTTTCTCACCAAACTCTTTCATCCTTTCAAAATCGTGAATCAGATCAGGAACTCCATACTTAACATTACCGGAAATATCCCCACAGTTGGAATTTGCGAATGCAGCGATAAAAGTTTCTTTTGCATTGATCGCTGTTCCTTTTTCTTTTTCAAAAAGATAAGAAGCAAAACCTTTATTATCACCTGTGATCAGTTTGTTTTTATTTCCGCGATTTGTTGGGTGAATTGCATACCAGTTTATACAGCCAATTTCCTTTCCATTATTCTTCACAAATTTTATCAGAAGCATTTCTTTATCGGTATTACCATTATACTTTGCTTTCTCGCTGGCTGGATTCTGTTCATAGGCAATCGGAGAACGGTTATTTCCGCAGTCTTCCACATTACCACTATTAATAAAGATTTTTCCGGGGGCTAAATTTTCGTGTGCTTTCTTTATTGCCTCAATCATTCCATTAACTATGCACTCAAAATTTTGCTTATCAAATCCAAGGATTGACAAATTGTAAAGTGCATAATGTGAGTATCCGCCCGGACCGCTATGAGTGTGAGTACCGCTGAGTAAAACATTATCAATAGTGTAAAGATCATTTCCATAAATACTTTTTAGCCGTTTCACTACTTCCATTTTTACAGCCAGTGTGCAAGACCAGATATCTGCAGATAAGATCACAACTCGTTTGTTGGAAGACTGGTCACAAACTATAAATGCTCTTGCGAAAAGTCTGGAATGAATCCCTTCAGTTTTTTGGTCGATGCTTGCCATTCCCATCATTCCAAGCTCTGCGGCGGGACCTGTTACGTCATAAATTCCTGTTCCTATTAAATAATAATTGGGCATCTTTTTCTCTCCGGGAAAATTTAGTTAAGTAAAATGATTGAAGTTATTTTTTATTATTCTCGATTCATCAAACCAAATGACTCTCTTTTCTTTGAGATTCTGACCAGGGTTCAACTTCATATTCAACATTGAGAATCCAGGTTTTATAAGGTGGTGAGTCAGTATTTTGTTTGTTCAGCTTTCGCAGAAGTACACTTTCGTGAACAACAGGTTTACCATGCGTTTTCTGATTCCATTCTCTAACTTTCTTAACGTACAAACTATTCGGAAATCCTTTTCGGGAATCGTGCATAAAACCATCAGCGTTGGGCTGAACTATCACTTTGTGTTTTGGATAGATTTTTAGACCGGCTTTTTTTGCTTCTTCAATCAACCATATTAATGGAATGTCAGACAATTCCTGTTCTTTATAACCACCGCCCACATCTGTGTGCATTCCGCAGAACCAGACTTGTTTCATTGTTTGATAATCTTTAATCTCTTTATCCCAGATCTTTGGATGAAAAATTAATCGCTCATCATCTAAAGCAAGTGCCTGGCGTGCATGCTTAACACTTTCACTAAGAGTTAAATTATGGAACTTATGCCTGAACATCGGCAGCCAATCGATGAAAGTGTTTAATTTTTTTAGTGGCAATCCCAATGCATCAACAGTATCCCAAACTCCAAGAAATTTAACTTTAGTCCATTGATTATGATGGCGGGCTACAAAATCATCTGCAACTGCTTTTCGAATTTTACCATTAGATATTTTATAAATCTTGTAAGCCTTTTTAATTAATTCAGGTCTTGATTTTGGTAAGATTCCGAAAAGATGGATGAATGCAGACAAGCTTCTGACGGTAGTTGCACCTCTGCTGAAACCAAGAAGAAAAATATTATCGTCTGCCATGTAGTTATCAAAAATGAATTTATAACATTCGAAAATATTTTGCGATATACCCATACCAGCAACATTTCCGGTAAGCCTTCTCCAGCCGGTTCCTAGACCTCTGTCATAAAATGAAATCTGATCAGCTGTCCGGTCCTCGACCATATTGAACAGCTTATAAACGTTGGTATTATTCCCCATACCGCCTTCCTGACCGGTTCCGTCAGAAAGTACGACAATGTTTTTTGGCATCAAGCTCTCCTTAGTTTGTTTAGCCTCAAATACAAAGAGTTCTTTAATGGTATGAATATATGGAAAATTATTAAATAATTAGCAAGGGTTATTAGGGATATAATTATTTGAAATTTAATTAAGGTTGGATTTGCTACGACTGTGTATAATATTATTTAAAGGTATTCGAACTGTCTCTATCAATATATCTGAAATGTATAATTGCTGGCAACGACAATTATTAAAGTGACAAAAATAGCGCCGACAACTATTCCCATTATTGTTTTACTTTCATCATACTCATCAATATAAATTTTAGATATGTTTTCTTTTGGATAATAAAAAGTATCGGCAACTTTAATTAAGGCAGTCGTTGAATATTTCTCGAGATGTGTTGGATAAAGAGTGATAGCATCTTTACTCTTTTCCCATTTTATATAATCGTATCGTAAAGAATCTGAATCCAAGTCGAATATATCTCCATTTTTATTCTCAATTGTAACTTCTTCCGTTCTTGGCAGAGAGTAGAAATCATCATAAGTAATTTCCCGCTGTGAGTAACAGCCAGCAAACTGGATGAGTAATGTATTAATCAAAATTGCGGAAATATATTTTTTCATTTTACACCTTGAGATTAATTAAATAATGAATACCATTAATAATCTTATTACTGACGATAAGACTTTTATCCATCATTTGAACCATGCAATCATTCGCCCATATGGTATAACTAACATTTCATCACTATTATAACTATTCCTCCAGTATGTGCTGGAAACTGGTGAGTTTGGATCACCCGAGCTAAATGTCAATTGCTTCCCATCAGTAGGGCACCAATTTGGGAAGCACACATCTGTTTTAACTTGTATACAGCTTTGCATATAAAGATGTGCATAATTAACACCCCAAAGCCAGTAACTACCATATTCAACAAATAATAATTGACTGGTTTTTGGGGAAACTTTCAATTGTATTATACTTGGTAAATTTCCTTGTCCCTGCAGCAATGTCATCGAACATAATGGAATGCTGGTTTGTTGTCCGGAACTAACATAAATTACTCTGATTTGAAAATAGATATGTGTTGAATCTGAATCATATTTATTTGTGGAGACTAATATTCTCTGACCATCTGGTGAACAAGCAATATCATCGAAGGGTAATATGACCTCAGTATTTAAAGCATTTTCTTCTATATAAACCTGACCAGATTGTTTTATATAAACGATTCTACCATCAGGAAACCAATCAAAATATGGAGTGTCAAAATTTAATGAAGGATATAATCGAGATCGATGACCGACAAAATCTGTGGCTGTTAGATTATAATTTTTATTTGTGTCGTTATATTTCATTCCCGTAATAAGAGTGTTATCATAATTGCACTTTACACTCCAAAAAAAATCAGCCTTCCCTATTATCTTTACACTCCTATCATTTGTATTCATTAGCAGATATTTACCCTTTTTAATATACACTGCTCTTCCACACAATTTATCCCATACAATAGAATTTATTTCTTCTTGTATGTTAATATCATCTTCATTGTTGGATGGATCCGTAATGTTATCTTCTTCTTTGCAAGAAACTACGAGGAACGTTAACAGTACAATTAAAAATATTTTCTTTTTCATTTCACACCACTTAAGTTTTTAATCTCTCATCTCACTCTAACTTATGCAACAGTCTCCAATCCAGACCGTAGTGCGTTTCGCTTCATTGACTTAGATTTTCTTCTTGCTTCAAGATTCATTTTAAGGATAAGCAGTGCTATCCTTAAATCCGGAACGAATATTCTTCTGAAAATATTTTTTAGACTTGTGATTTTTTCGAACAGACGGAGGAACCCTGCTTCAAGCTCAGGCTTTGTTAATTTGGCTGGCGAAAAGTATGCAACACTGCAGGGAGCGCTAAACTTCGATTGCTTATACTGATAATCATCGAAGTAGTCTTCTAGAATTCTTCCATCTGCTCTTAGCTTTTCAGCTAGCGATGTTCCGGGGATCGGGAAATAGATATGAACGTAAGGAACTGCGATCTTGTTTTCCTGGAAAAAGGAATAAACTTTATCAAAGGTAGAAGAATCATCTTCATCCAATCCCAGCATAAAGAATGCACCGATTTGAATTCCTGTATTTCGGATGTTTGTGATTTGTCTCGAGTAATAATCTGCATTCATTTCTTTATTCAATTGAATCATATTTTTATTGTCGAGAGTTTCCAATCCTAAAAAAATCATTCTGCATCCTGCTTCGTGCAGAAGATTCAACACTTCAATATCATCACCAATATTAACTGTGCACTGTGCACCCCATTTAATGTGAATTTTCTCTTCAATAATTCTGTTGCATAACTGGACAAGATATTTTCTGTTGTTGTAAAGATTTGCATCAAGAAACGCAATTGGCTTTTTCATCTTAGCAACATCTTTTAAATCAGAAATTACATGCTCAACATTTCTTAATTGATAATGTCCTTCGAATATCGGAGGATAACAGCAGTACGCACATTTATATCTGCAGCCAAGACTTGCAATCATCGGGATAAACGGCATTTTTCGTTTTTGTAAAATTGAATAATCAAAAGGAAAATTCAGATTGTTGCCAAAGTGATATTCAGTCTTCAATGTTCCTGATTCAATATCAGTGAGCAGTTCTTTCATCTTTGCCGGATTTGGATAGCCATAGAAAACTGCATCGCATACATTCCGTAGAATTTTATCGCTGAACTTATCCATATGTGCACCGAAGATCACGATTTTATTTTTCTCTTTAAACGTTTCGATTATCTCGACCGATCGAGCTACGTCATATCCCGGAGAAGTTATGACGATTACGGAAGCATCTGTATCGAAATCAACTTCCTCAGTGTATTCAAGACAGGTTTCTTTCTGCCAGTCTTCCGGAATGGTTGCGCTGATTATCGGCAGATTATACGAATAGTTAAAAAGAGGAAGCTCTTTAATCAATTTACCATCCATCAAACGGTAGGTTGGCTGAATAATGTAAATTTTCTTTTTCATTTTATGCCTCACTTAATTTTCTTTAGTTCTTCTGGTTCTCCATTAGGATAAACAGAATATTGGCTTAATCCTTTAATATTATTTTCTGAGAAAGGTTGAATTACTATATCGGGTTCTGAAGTTACTGAACCGTAAATAAGACCCGTTAATAGACCAATGCAAGAACCTACTAACCCACCGGCAAGGGCACTCGCAGCATTGAATTCTTCCCACCCATTTGTGCTTTCATTTATCACCACTCCGGTCACTGATCCTACAGCCATGCCAATAATCGTAAACCAAATTACGCTCTCTCCGATATTTGATTCTCCAGGTATTACAAATTTTCTTATTTCTGTATTGTTTATTTTTTTTAAGCAATTGGAATTAAAGGTTCCTTCTTCACATTGCTCAGAATAAATTAAAACTAAATCATGATTTATTGCTAAGAAACCGCCAACGATATTTGTTTTATTTTCAAGATACACTGTCACCTTCCTAGCCATTTCTATATCTACTTTGAAAAGATAAATTCTCATATTAGCAAGTGATTTGTACTTACTAATTAATGTATCTTTGATGCCATTACGAGTTTTATATGATACTCGCACATCCAGTAAGCTATCAGCATTTAAGTAAAAGATTGCAAATTGGAATCCATTAACCGTTGGAAGAAGGTTGTAATAATTTCTTTCTTCCAGTGAAAGTGTATCACCAACTAATGGACTTACAATAAATGGCTTTTCACTTTCCTGGGAGAAGGAGAATGGAGCTGAAAGAAGAAGAATTATTAATGATGTCCGAATATATTTTTTCATTTTATACCTCACTTCTTTCTTTGAATGTAATATGGTTCAAAATCTTTGTAGCGGGATATTTTGCTAAGACCCTCTATGTCGTCTTCGTTAAACGGAGTTGAATACTCTTCCTCTGAAGAAATTTTTAGAGGAACCGCATAGCTTAGTGCAAAACCTAACACCATTCCTCCCACACCAACCGCAAATCCAGTTAACATATTTTTACCCATATTATCCAGATTATTTTCTTCAGGAGTAAGGGTACTGTTATAAATAATCACCGCTGCTAACCCGGCTACCAAAGGATATAATAACTTTCCAAGATTAAAATCACTTTTAACCGAAAGCTTTTCCAAGTCATTCGTTTTGATAAGTGTAGCACAATTGATATTTATTACTTTTTCATCACAATTCGATGAGTAAATTATTAATGAACTTGAAGTTGCTGATAAAAGATTTCCTGTAGCTTCTATACCATTATCATATAATACTCTAACTTCGTTTCCAGCGTAATCTTTATTTTGAATTGGATTCATAGTTTCAGGATTTTCGGCAGCGTTTAAATGAAGCACAAGTGATCTTAAAGTTCTGTAGTTATTTATAATTGTATCCTGCGGAGTAGAATTTTTTAGATATGTGACTTTCGCATCTAGTGTGCTGTCAGGATTTAAATAGAATATAGCCCATTGGAAATTATTAATTGTCGGTAGCAGATTGTAATAATCTCTTTCCTCCAGCGAAAGTGTATCTCCAATCAGCGGACTTACACTAAATGGTTCTTCCTTCTCCTGTGCTAAAGAACGAGTAGATATGTAGATGACAATAAAACAAACCAAAAAGTAAAATGTAGTTTTCATTTCGTACCTTTCTAAAAGATTCTGATATATGGTAATGAAATGTTCGACGCGAATTGTCATGGAATTGTAAAAGTTTCCACACAGCTTTTTCCAACTTTACTTACTCTTTCACTTAAACTTGAGAATCCATATTTGTTTTAGAGCGTGATTGGATTGTGAATTAAGGATTTTTTTACTTTTTAATTGTGAGCCATCAACAGTTGATTGTTTGTCAAGCATAATTTTTGCAAATTAAATCAAGTAGTTCCAAATCTTAGGAGAATCATAAAGAATTACTTATCTCTATCCGGAATATTAAGCCGAATGATTCCCCCAAGATGTTTTGACATCATCAAACAATTATAATTTCTCTATAAAAATTTTTGGGGCTGTTATGAGTGAAATTCATCGGGCAGAAAGTCTGGCTAATCTTACATTCAACCTGCTGGCTATATGCCAGGAAAAAGAAAATCATATTGCAGAAGCGCACTGCTTACTGGAAGCTGAATTCAAATGCTTTCGATTGATGAGTTCAGAAGAAAGTCTTAACAATCAGGAAATTGCAAAAAGAATGAAGCTTTCTCCCGGCAGAGTAACCAGAATTATGGATGGTCTGGTTGATAAAGGTTACATGGAACGCAAGATTGATAAAAAAGATAGAAGGAATATGATATTAAGCTTATCGCGAAAAGGAAAGATCCTTGCACATAAAATAAATGGAGCTTATGTCAAGGTTCATCAAGATATTTTGCAGGAGATTGACGTATCTCAACACATACCTTTACTGATTGGTATGGAACATCTTCTTGCAGCCGTAGAAAGATGGCTTCAAAAGCCAAGATAATGTAACCGGTTTTTATTTAATTACTGTGTTAGTAGTATTATTTTCATTGAAATAGTTCTATCTAATTTTTCCTTACCGAATCCCGACAAAGAATTTTATTCAGGTTCGCTTGACTTTTATAAAAATTATATGCAGTTTCAAAATGAAATTATTCACTACTCTGAGGGAGTTAGAATTCCTGAATATAATAGAAACGAATGTTTTCCCTGATTAGTTAAGATGTTGATTCTATCTCCTGGATATTTTCTTTAGTGATACCTTAGTCTGATTGTGCAAATAACTTTCTTACTGAATAATGTGGTGAGGAAAATCATAAGTTCATTCACGGATATCGGTCGAAATTAGGATTACTTAAACTAGTACTATCTATAAACAAAAAGAAAGGAAGGCTAAATGAAACACTTTCACAAATTGCTTATTACTGCACTTATTGCATACGGCAGTATAAGTTTATTATTTGCACAATCGGAAGTTGATCCACCAGTCACTGATGATCCCTTTGTTCTGCTGGCAAATCCCGGTCCTGCAAACAACGGTGGATCGGCTGGTTGGGCTATGTTTTTAAATCTCATCGCAGCTCCTACTCATCAGGTTACTATTACTGATATGACAACAGCAAGTAACGCAGGGGCAGGTGTTGCTTACACAATTGAATTCTTTGTTCGCCAGGGAAATGCACTCGGCGGTCCGGTTGGTTCAGGCCCGGGCAGCTCATCTGCTGGATGGACTTCTCTGGGCGTAGTTCCCGTGACACAGGGTCCAACAGCAAATGGTATTTCGTTACTTTTTGCTACCCCTGTCATCACCATCAATCCGGGTGATACTGCCGGAGTTGCAATGCAATTTTTCGGTGTAGGTCCTCGCTACTTTGGAACTGGAACACCACCCTATGAAGTATATTCTAACACTGGTTTAACTCTGGTTACAGGTGATGTTCGCACAGCACCGTTCACACCAGGTGGAAGTTTCTTTTCCTCACGTGCACTAGTTGGAGAAGTTCATTATGACGCGGTTGTTCCGGTAGAACTCGTTTCCTTTACTGCTTCTGTAACTCAGTTAAACAATGAAAATGCTGTTGAACTAAGCTGGATGACAGCAACAGAGTTAAATAATTCAGGCTTTAATGTTGAAAGAAAAACAAAAGACACAGATTGGGAAAACATCAGCTTCGTTGATGGACACGGCACAACTACTGAAGCTCAGTCTTATTCTTTCATTGACAGAGGTTTAAGTGCAGGGTCATATTCATACAGACTGAAACAGGTAGACTTCGATGGTTCATTTACCTATCATATGCTTTCTGAAACCATGGAAATAGGTACAATAAAAACTTTTGCTCTTGAACAGAATTACCCCAATCCATTTAACCCAGCTACAACGATTAGCTATCAACTGCCAACTGAAGGTCAGGTATCAATTAAGGTTTTTGATATGCTTGGCAACGAAGTAGCAACACTGGTTAATGAAATAAAAACAGCGGGCGAGCATCAGGTTGAATTTAATGCTGGTGCCATTGCAAGCGGAATTTATTTCTATAGACTGCAAGCTGGCAGTTTTGTTGAAACCAAGAGAATGATGTTAATGAAATAACATTTAATTTCTTTTCATTCAAACCCCTATCAATTAAGGTTGGTAGGGGTTTTTATTTGCCAATTATAAATCGATAGTACTTGACTTTAAACAAAATTCGTGCATTTTAATACTCAGTAATTATTCTCTACTCTGAGAGAGTTAGAGTTGCAGAGTTTGGTTGCTGAATAAATCCCTGAAGATTACACCCCTAATACTCTCCCAAAGCAGACCTATAAGTCATATAAATGTAAAATGATTTTTCCTGATAGTTACATGCTTTTTACAATAACATGACAATTGTTTGACAATCTCCTGTTCTTAATGAAGTAGTTTGTTCCTGAAGGATTACTATTTCATGATCCTTCAGAAAGAAATTAATTATTCACAAATTATACTGGAGGTTCAAAATGTCAAAGATTTATTTTTACTTCATCTCTCTCTTTATTTTGCTCGCATCAAATATCCTCGCACAGACAGATACAATAACAATTCTGCACGTCAATGATTCGCATTCAACTCTGGAGGCAATAGGACCAAGAGATGAAAATCTTGATGGAACTTTAGGCGGCGTTTCAAGAGTTGCAACATTAGTCGGAATGACTAAAATGACGGAACCAAATGTTCTTTTCCTTCATGCAGGGGATATATCAATCGGCGATGTTTTTTTTAACAGAAATTTTCACGTTCCTGAACTTCAGATACTTGATGCACTTGGTGTTGATGCAATGACACTTGGCAATCACGAATTTGATTTGGGACCACTAGCATTGTTAGGTTCGTTAATGTACACTTTTCCAACAGCAACAGATGCTTTTCCGCTTTTAACAGCTAACGTTGATTTTTCCGATCCGACAATCTCAGGGTTGGAAGACTATGTTGATGCTTATACCGTTAAGGAGTTTGGTGATTTAAAAGTTGGAATATTTGGTTTAACTACTCCAGCTACAAACCTGCTTTCAAATCCTTACCCGGCAGTAGTAAGCGAAGACATTGTGAACATTGCCGCAACAATGGTTGGAACTTTACGCACTGTAGAAAATTGTGATGTCGTAATTTTCCTTTCTCATCTTGGAGTTAACCTTGATCAGCTTATTGTCAGTTATGTTCCGGGAATAAATGTAATTGTCGGTGGACACGATCATTACATGTATGAAGAGCCAATAACTATGATCGATCCAATGGGCGGAACAACGTGGATTGTCCAGGCAAGATCGAATTATTTGTACGCCGGAAAAATGAAACTGGTTGTTGATGGTGCAAATGTTCAATTGCTTGATTATCAGTTGATTCCAATTGATACAAACATTCCGCAAGAGCCAGTTGTGCAGGGAATGGTAGATTATTTAATTGCAGACATAGAAAATTTCTACTCAATTCCTTTTTATACACAGCCGATGGGCTATGCAAGTTCCTTCTTTGCAGAGGAGACAAAAGATCTATTAACGCTTGGCGTGCATGACACCCCATTGGGGAATTTAGTTGCCGATGCTTTTCGTTTTAAAACATCAACGAATATTGCTCTTCAGGCTGGAGGATCGATTGCTCTTCCTTTGTGGGAAGGTACATTTACACCGGGTGATCTTTTTAGAGCTAATGGTTATGGATTTAATCTTGTGAACACTCTTGGGTTCCAGCTTGCAACTTTTGATTTATCAGGAATGGATATCCTAACCGGACTTACATTCGGTCTATCCGAAATAGAAATGAATGATGAATTCTTAATCCAGGTTTCCGGTATGGAATACACTTACGATGGAACAAAGCCGGCTGCAGAAAGATTAGTTTCAGTTAATATTAATGGAACACCAATCAACACGGCTGCAACTTATTCAGTTACAGCAAATGAAATGGTTTTAGGAATTCTTAATTACATTGGAATTATTCCATCAAACGTAACTATTCTAAATGGTATTACTGAATTCCAGGCATTATCTGAATATGTAATGAGTCAAAATAATTTTATTCAACCAAAAACTCTCGGTAGAGTTTTAAATGTTGGGAATAGAGATTCAAGAAGTACAGTGATAGGTGCAGGATGGATGAACTCTTCTCAGGGGTCATATCCGCTCAATAAATTATTATGCGATAAATTATTCTTCGAGTTTCATATGATGGATCGCGGTCTGAATTACGAGCCGTTTGGAAAAGTAACGATCCGATATCCTCAAGCAAATTTCACTTTCAAAAGTAATGTGTGTAACTGGCTGCTTTTAGAAAACCAGACTGCAACTCTCAGAGGTACAGGAAAAATTAATAATCAAGGCAACTTTGGATTTTTGCTGATCGCGGAGGACTCTCCGGATAAACTTAGAATAGTAATATGGGATAAAAATAATGGAGATAACATAGTTTATGATAATCTCGCTCCGCAAAATATTCACGGTGCTATCATAATGTACAACAGATGTGTACTTGCTAAGGAAGGTGATGAAGAAATATTAACTGCGCCGGTTGAGTTTGCATTAGAACAAAATTATCCGAACCCATTTAATCCGTCGACAACAATAAACTATTCAATAGCTGAAGCAGGAAATGTTGAGCTGAAGGTTTATGATATACTTGGTAATGAAGTTGCTACTCTGGTTAATGAATATAAACCAGAAGGAAAATATGAAGTAGAATTTAACAGTCATTCCGGCGAAGTCCGGAATCTGACAAGCGGAGTTTACATCTATACATTAAGAATAAGTAATTATATTCAGACTAAGAAGATGATTTTACTTAAGTAAAAAATTAACAAGCCTCTCAAAGCGGGAGGCTTTTATTTCTTTAATTAAATCTTAAAGGAGGAGTTATGAAAACTTTTATTTGTTTTTCTTTTGTTCTGCTTTTTGCAGGTTTTGTTTTTGGACAGCCAAAAGATATTTTGGTAAACTGGGAATGCAATATGGAAATTGAAATTCTCTCAGGCAGATTTAATCCTTCAGATACTGTTGCTGCCAGAGGTAATTTTAATGGCTGGGGACGACACGATCTAATTGTGGACCCACTTAATCCTAATTATTACATCAGTGAGTTTCCAGATCTGATATATAATGTTAATGTTGGTGATCCTCTGGTTGAATATAAATTCTTCTATACCCCAGCTGTGTGGGAAATTGGAAATAACAAAGTACATATTTTAACACAAGAGGAATACAACGCTGGCGAAGCAACCGTCTCAAGAGCTTTTAATGATGCAACGCTCGCAACAGTAACAAACCAGGAAACTACTATTCAATTTACTGTTGACTGTAACGGTGCAGTGTCAGCAATTAACGGGCAACCATTCCCGGTTATTAATACTTGTCATCTCGCAGGTGGGACAGCACCATTACAATGGCCAAGTCTTGGTTGGCCGGATAATGAAATATATTTAATGATTCCAATGTACGATGATGGAACAAACGGAGATCCTACCGCTGGCGATGATATCTTCAATGCCTTAGTTACATTCCCTCCTTATACTGTATTCTCTATCCAGTATAAGTACGGTATTAATTATGGTGATTGGGTTAACAATGGCGGCGGCAACGATAATGAAAATTATATTGGTGCTAACCATATCATTGAGCTTGAACAATTGTTAGGAAGCGCCCAGGTTTTAAATGTATTTGGAACTATGGGTTTGCACCAACTTATCAACCAAGTTTATGTTCCTGTAGAGCTAACCTCATTTACAGCTTCCGTTCAATCCGGTGTAGTATCTCTCAATTGGACGACAGCAACAGAATTAAATAATCTTGGATTTGAGCTGGAAAGAAAAATAATCACTGTGGGAAATGAAGGAGAATGGCTCACCATCGGATTTTTAAAGGGCAATGGTACCACTACTGAACCTAAAGCTTATTCCTACACCGACCAGGTAGGTGATATAGAAGCTACTGCATTTAAATACAGGTTGAAGCAAGTTGATTTCGATGGCTCGTTTGAATATAGTGATGAGGTTACTGTTGAAAATTCGGAAATATTACCAGCCGAATATTTTTTGTCTCAAAACTATCCCAACCCATTCAACCCTAGCACAAAGATCAGTTGGCAATCACCTGTAGCTAGTTGGCAAACTTTAAAAATCTATGATGTACTTGGTAATGAAGTTGCAACTCTCGTTGATGAATATAAACCTGCTGGTAAATATGAGATTGAGTTTGAGATTAATTCTGACGACGGTCAGAATCTTTCGACCGGTGTTTACTTTTATCAATTAAGAATTAGAGGTCCTGAAATAAATTCAGGACAAGGAATAGTTGAAACGAAAAAAATGATTTTACTTAAATAAAAAAACAAAAAAGCCTCTCAACGAAGGAGGTTTATATGTTTAACAATAAATAATTATAGGAGGTTACAATGAAAAAGAGATTTTTATCAATTGTATTTATTCTTATTTGTACAATTGAACTATTCCCCCAAAAAGTGGGAGACGCTTATGCATTAAATATTAATAATATCTATATGCCACTAAACAGGAAAGGTGTGCTAGCAGATGTGAATGTTCCACCAAACGGTTCAGAAGGACAATTTGGGGGCCATTCATTTCTTTTTTCAGGTGGCTTCTTTTTAAGCGGCTACAGCAATGGAGTATTATGGGCAAATGCTGTTGCTTCAGCATCTCTTGTTGAAGATTATATACCAGGAAATGTTGACGGAGAATGGAATCCAAACGCTGTCCTTTACAGAGTTGGGAGTGCAGATCCTCCATTTGGACAAAGCTGGCTTGATTGGATAGATGCGGTTTCTCTTGGTGCAGATTTTTATGATGGTGATGCTGATGGTATTTATAATCCGGTCGATAAAAACGGAAATAGTATTTGGGATTTAGATGAAGACTGCCCTGATATTTTAGGCGATGAAACTCTTTGGTGTGTCTATCATGACGGACTACCTGTTGTACAACGGCGATGGAATACAACAATAGAAGTTGGTATTGAAGTACGGCAGACTGTATTTGCGTATTCTAGTGTCTCTGAATTACAGAATATAATATTTATAAGATACCGGATTAAATATGTTGGTTTGGGATTACCAACTGAACCAGATATTCTTGATGACGTTTATTTTAGTGTTTGGGATGATCCTGATTTGGGTTCATCAAGTGATGATCTCGTCGGTTGTGATACACTTCTAACAGGAGAGTTTACATATAATGATGGTCCTGATAACGAGTACGGTAATAATCCCCCTTGCTTCTTTGTAAAAACGCTAAATGGTCCCGTTACTTATGTACCCGGGGAGACATTTATCGATGTAAATGGAAACGGAATTTACGATGAAGGAATTGATACACCTCTTGATACTGCTTATGTGAAACTTGGTCAACTTCTTGGAATTGATGAATATCCCGGTGCAAAAAATTCCAAACTTTCTTCTGCAAACTATTATATAAATGGTTACCCTGATCTTGGAGATCCGAATTTAAAAGAAGAAGCAAGAAACTATATGCTAGGTTTAACACGTATTGGAAATCTAATCAATCCCTGCATATGGAATCTGGGTCAGGTTCGTGGTGGAGTTGATTGCTCGCAGGTCAATCCGTTGTTTTGGTACTCGGGAGATCCTGTTTTGGACTATGGCTGGATTTGCACTGATCCTCGTGATTTAAGAATGCTACAGAACGTTGGACCGTTTACACTGGAGAAAGGAAAGGAGTATGAAATTTTTGTTGCCTATAACATCGATCAAGGTATTGATGCACTTAGTTCAATTACGGACGCGAAGAATATTGCAAGTATGGCCGGAGTATTATACGATTCAAACTTTGATACAACATCTGTTGTTTCAGTTGAAGAAATACAGTCAGGTAATATTCCTGAAGAATATTTTCTGTCACAGAATTATCCAAATCCGTTTAATCCAAGTACTAAAATCGAATTTCGGATTGTCGATTTCGGATTTGTCACACTAAAGGTTTATGACATTTTAGGAAATGAAGTGGCAACTTTAGTTAATGAGGAAAAAGCACCCGGCAGCTATGAAGTTGAGTTTTCCGCCAAAGGCGGATCCGCCTCCGGTGGAAATGCTTACAACTTACCAAGTGGAGTTTACATCTACTCATTAAGAGCAG
This sequence comes from Ignavibacteriaceae bacterium, assembly GCA_035478175.1. Classification (GTDB taxonomy): domain Bacteria; phylum Bacteroidota; class Ignavibacteria; order Ignavibacteriales; family Ignavibacteriaceae; genus IGN2. Next base: position 10,177 of record DATIJX010000014.1, on the reverse strand, counting down.
GAAGTTTTTCACAGACAAAAAAGATGATCTTAATGAAGTAAAATTAAAGAAGAAAATGTGCTGATAGTCAGCACAGCAATAAACAATAAATAAATTAATTATAGGAGGTTGAAATGAAAACCACAGTTCTTTCATTGATGCTCCTGCTGCTTTCGCTCAACTCTTTCAGCTTTGCTCAGCAATGGAGTTGGGTAAATCCGTATCCAACAGGAGAACAAATCAATCAGAGTTATTTTCTCGATGAGCAAAAAGGTTTCGCTATAGGTAATGCCGGAACATTAGCCCGCACGACGGACGGCGGCGCAACCTGGGATTTATTAGAAACATCCATCAACGGCAACTTCATTAAAATTACTTTTAACGACGACCTTAATGGATGGATACTCGGCACCAGCATTGACCCTTATTACAATCAAACCCCATACTTTCTGAGAACAATCGATGGGGGAATCACCTGGGTGCAACACACAATTACTTCTTTCAATGTCTACTTTTCTGATATGTTTTTCTTAAACAACAACATAGGCTGGGTTGTTGGTAATGAGGGAAAAATTTTCAAAACCACAGACGGCGGAGTGTCCTGGATAGATAAGTCTCCGCAGCAGATGTATTCAACATATTTCAGGTCCATAGTCTTTCGAAATGAAAATGAAGGTATTATTTCCGGCTATACTGATTATGAATCTAAATTCATCATCGGTTATTCAACAAATGGAGGCAATAGCTGGAATTTAAAATACAGTCCAATTGCTTTGGGAGGAGTTGAATTTGAGACAAACATTGCACTGGATAGTATTTTCATCACAACAAGTAGAAGCGGATTAATTCTCAGATCGAGTGATAAATGCTACACTTGGTCATTTTGTATGGACACACCGATTGACGAACTTTATTGTGCTGATTTCTTAAATAACGGTTTAGGTATTGCAGGTTCTGATTCCGGAGCTTTCCTAATATCTACCAATGCAGGTGCGAGCTGGGCAAAAAAAAACACCGGATATCAAGCCTGGCTAAATTCAGTTCAATGTGCAACTGAAAACTTTTTCACTGCTTCGGGTCATGGTGGCACTTACTCTTCCACATTTCCATATATATTAACTTCCACAGACGCAGGAACAACCTGGAATAATCACACTCGCCTTCTTCCGAATCCAATAAATATTTATGGAATTGATATAATTAATGACCAGACAGCTTTCATTTGCGGCAGCTATGATTATTCTAATCATTATATTTACAAGACGGTTGATGCTGGAATGAGTTGGCAGCAAGTCTATAATTCTTCATCAAGCAATATAAATGATATTAAATTATTTGATAACTTGACAATTTTTGCTTGCGGTCAAAGTAACTCCTATCAGGGGTTTATATTGAAATCAACCGATGGTGGTCAGAACTGGACACCACAAACATTAAGTTCAGCCTATTCAATCAATGGACTTTCACTACCTGGTTCTGAGGGCATTTATGCTTACTCAAGCGAGTTGGTTCTTAAAAGTACTAATATGGGTCAGAGTTGGTATGCAGTTTACCAACCCTCCTATCCAAACTTCAGAGATATGGAATTTATCACTTCTGATATTGGTTTTGTTGTAGGGGGTTACTATCCATCCTCGATTTATAAAACAACAAACGGCGGTACTAGCTGGAGTAGCTATACTATTGCATCCAACTCTGAAGTAATTGCTATTAGCTTTCCTACACAGAATGTTGGTTATGCCTGTGGCTGGAGCAATATTTATAAAACCATCGATGGAGGAATGAGCTGGACACAGTTAAATATTTCCAATGTTTACTCCTTAACTGATATTGTATTTAATGATGAGTTGAATGGATGGATTATTGGTAATAATGGTATTTACCGTACAACTAATGGCGGACAAAGCTGGACACTGGAGTTTAGTAAAAGTGAATATTCAGTAAACACATTTGCTCTTAAACCCCTCGAAAGCTTATGGGCTGCGGGTGAAGGTTGTAAGATAATCAGATATAATGGAGATTTAACAACATCTGTTTCGGATCAAAATTCATCTCTGCCAACTCAGTTTGCACTCCTGCAAAATTATCCTAACCCTTTCAACCCTATAACAAAAATTCGATATGATATTCCAACAGCATCACAGGTCACTTTAAAGATTTATGATGTTTTGGGTGAAGAGGTTATAACATTGGTAAATGAGTTCGCACAGCCCGGAAGATATACTGTAGATTGGAACGCCGGAAGCTTTGCAAGCGGTGTTTACCTGTATACAATACAGGCTAGTGATTTTATTCAAACGAAGAAGATGATTTTACTTAAATAGAAAAATTAACAAAGCCTCTCACATAGGGAGGCTTTTATTTCTTTAATTAAAAATTTTAGGAGGATGAAATGAAAAGCGTGATTATTTCTGTTGCTGGTCTTATCTTGATTTTTCTTTTACTTTTTTTCATAAATGGCTGTGCAACAATCTTTGGTTGGGGTGGAGACGAATCGGTCAATATTCTTAGTTCCCCTGATGAGGCAAAAGTTGTTATAACTGAACAGGATAGCCTAATTGTATATGAGGGAATTACACCAGCCATTGTCTCACTTGAAAAATACAATGGATATTTTAGTGGGAAAACGTATACAATTAAAATTTCCAAAGAGGGATATATAGATAAAACCGTTGTAGTTGATACTAAAACTAACGGATGGTATCTGGGAGGTAATTTACTTCTAGGAGGATTAATAGGATGGTTAATCGTAGATCCACTAACCGGCGCTATGTGGACTTTTGATAATAATGATGTTAACGTTAATCTAGAACTCGTTAATCATGGCGGTGTGATAAATGGGAATGATATAGGAATTATCCTATTGCAAAATGTTCCGAAATCATTACAAGGCAGAATGATTGAGCTTGTGGAGTAATTGTTAGCTATTAAAAAATCAAATACGACTTAGTAATTAACATATTAAAATTGTATTAAGTAAACAGTGTTTATCTAAACCAGACAACCTGTCATTTAAAATTGATAGGAGCTTTAATAGCTAATTGTAAATATTTCTCTTTGAGCGTAGATCAAATTAAAAGATTTATTTCGCGACTTCGAGAGGGCTAAAATTTTATTATTAATATATCGAAGCTTATATACTGACTGATAACCTTCTTGAAGTAAATTTTTACAATAATTATCGACCTTTATTATGGGAAGTAATATGACACACAAAACATTTGTTCTAGTTGTAATTCAGTCTTTATTATTAAGTGGTTGTTACACGTGGGAAATAGTTAATACTCCAGATCCAGGTTCAAAAATTAAAATTACAACTAGAGATTTCAAGGAAATTGAGTTATCGCACTGGACGGAGAAAGATGATTACTTTGCCTACTATTCTTCTATAACTGATACTATGCAAAAAGACACACTTAAAGACGGAGTAAAGTTTTATAAAAAAGATATACTGGCTATTAAAGAGAAAAAGTTTGATACACTTAGGACAACTATTGTACTGGTTAGTAGTATTACAATTGTTGTATACATTGTAGCATTAATTGCTTTCCAAAATTTGAACAATATGTGAATTAAATTTGAATTTTATGAAAGCATTTTGTTAATGAAAAAAAGATGATTTTGATGAAGTGAAAAGTTTAGCAGGGCCTTTCAGAATGAGAGGCGTTTATTTCTTTAATTAAAAATTAAAGGAGGAGTTATGAAAAAGTTAATAATTTCTTTCGCTGCTGTTACATTCTTTAGCAGCATACTATTCGGACAAGAAGGAGTTCACGAACACGATGGTTTCTTCTTAAGGATGTTGTATGGATTTGGTTACGCGGAATTAGTTGAAAAAGATGTTCTGGGAAGCGATATGACAATTTCTGGAGCAGCGCAAGCATTGCGATTTCAAATTGGCGGAACAGTAGCTGAAAATCTTATTGTCTATGGAGAATTTGGAGGAGTAATGCAAATAGAACCTGATATAGAATGGATGGGACAGTCAGCATCAACATCAGATGTTACGGTTTCAGTGTTTGATTTCGGAGGTGGTATTACTTATTACCTTATGCCCTCAAACTTTTATTTCTCATTAAGCCTCCTTACAAGTCAGGCTGAGATTGAAAATAGTGGTACTAAAGGAACATCTGAATATGGTTTTGGTTTTAATGCGATGGTCGGAAAAGAATGGTGGGTGAGCGGTGAGTGGGCATTGGGTGTCGCTATTTATGGTTACTACAGCACAATGAAGGATAAAGGAACTATTGAGGGAACAAACTATGAATACGATATAAATAATTTTTCAGTTGGTTTACTTTTTTCAGTGACGTATAACTAAAATATTAACAAAGCCTGTCACTACGGAAAGCTTTTATGTTCTTGAAATTATTTCTGTAAGAAGAGTTATGAAAATAATTCTGAAATATTATGCTATAATTTTTTATTCCTTGTCTTTTCTGTTTGCTCAGAAAGGAGAGACTATTGACTCTACCGACATTATAGTTATGGCAGACAGTGCAGAGATATATTCTGTATCGTATTTCTACGAGCCATATCCGCAAAAAGTTGGTGAATCAATTTTACAGTTGGGTGGTTCCTTCACTCTCCTGCCCATCCCTGTAATGGAAAATGAATATCCTGCACCTGCATTGGACTTACAATATAAACTCGGCATCTTTGAAAAAATTTCTCTCAATGCTTCTCTGTCCACAAACATTTTCAGCAACCTGCTTCACACAGGTGTTCAGTGGAATATAAATTCAAACCGATTCAGCTTTGGTTTTGCAAATCACATCGGCTGCTTTTTCGGCTTCTTCAATACGGAAGGACAGTTTGAGAGGAATTCTGCTTATGCAATCTATTATCTCCCAATATTGAGATTCGGTTATCGTCTGGATGATTTTTCTATAACAATGTCGTGGGCAGCTTCATATATTTTTAAGAGCACAAGCAGAGTGAGTGGATTAAAAGCGCCCGGTCCTGAACATACGGTAAATGATTATTTCTGCACAATTGCAATTGAACAGCCATTCCTTAAACATTCATTGGTTTCAATAGGGTTCAGCTTAACTTACTCGATAACTCCATATCAGACCTGGATGATGTTTAATACAATCGATCAGCGTCTATTTATTCCTGAATTTTTCTTCGCGTTTCAGCTATGAAAATTTTTATAATCATATTATTTGTTGCTGGCTTCGTATCCATCTACCCACAAACGGATATTGATACCACATATCGTGTTGAGATAAGCACAACAGCAAGCTCTTCAATAAATTTTTTCAGAGATGAAAGATATCCGGGAGGTCCGGCTGGCAGTTCATTAGGTTATGGAATATTTTTAAGAGGAATGTGGCATCCGGGAAGAATGCTCGCTGTTGGTGTAATGACAGGCTACTCATTTGTTGTTAGCGATGAATTTATGGTTGACACCGTTTATTCAAATCCAGGTGAAGAAAAAGCATCAGCAAATTTAACAGCTATTCCGCTTCAGCTTGTTATTTCAATGCAATATAAAGGACTTGAACTTGGAGTTGGAATGGGACCTTACCTCATGCTGACAACTATTGATTATGGTTCGACTGCTGAAGCTCAAAGAATAGAACTCGGATTAACTTTTATAGGATTATATCGTTTTTCAATCGGTGAAAATTTTTCCTTGGGACCGGAGCTGCGCGTTCTTTACTTAAGCTACCGGGGAATAATTTCAGTTATGCCTTCAATTACTTTACAATTAGATCTTTGGAGATATTGATTATGAAGCGATTCACCTTTTTGTTTCTACTGATCTTAACCTCCTGCTTAATGCATCTACCAACAGAGCCGGAGTTATATGTTGATGATAAATATACTGTTCAATTATCCGACAGTTCTAAATCAGCAATGAATGGTGTATATGCTGTAGACTCTGGTAAAGATCTTTTAGGTGAAGAAGTTGTTGGGATTTGGAAAGATCGCAAGTGGTGCATGTATGCAAAACACGATGTCCACTTTTCAGAATGTGCAGGAGGACCAATCGGAGACTTGATTGAAATTAATGGTTACATTCGTATCGTTCGCTCAGGATCGGGGCAAAATTTAAACCTTACAATTTCACCTGAAGAAGGAGCAACTGATTTGATTCAGGGAATTATACCGGAAGAAATAACTATTCGCGGTAAAGCTTCTGATGGCACTGACATAGTGCTTAGAAAAATAAGATCGATAAATAATAATTCACCTGCTGATTTTTATGTTATAGCTCATCGCGGTGGTGGCCGCAATTCAGAAAGACTTGGCAAATCAGAAAATAGTCTCGAGATGATCAGATACGCTGAGATATTAGGTGCTAACGGAGTTGAGATTGATGTAAAGCGCACGAGAGACGGACATTTAATTGTTTTTCATGATGATACCTTTTCGCCAAGAACTGTGCAAGGGACATACCTTCTCGGTAAAGTTGAAAACTTTGATCTTGAACAAATTAAAATATTCGGGCAGTTAGTTTATGGGGAATCTATTCCTACTCTCGATGAAGCTTTGAGCACCATAATAGATGAAACGAAACTGTCATTGATCTGGATTGACTTGAAAGATCCGGAAATAGTCGATGCAGTAATTCTGGCTCAGCAAAATGCCATTAACTATGCTTCGTCAATTGGAAGAAACATTAAAATATTGATCGGTATCCCAACTGATGAAATTCTTAATGCATACAACTCAAGCGATTATAAAAATACAACACCAACACTCGTTGAGTTAGATGCTAACACAGCAAAGTCATTACAAACCTGCGAGGCCTGGGCTCCAAGGTGGACGAACGGAACCCCATCACAAAGTTTGCTTGGTGAAATGCACTCACGGAATATTCTTGTATTTACATGGACGCTTGACGTACGCGATTACATAAATGATTTTCTTGACGCTAAGGTTGATGGGATACTCAGCAATTATCCGTCGTTGGTTGCAGGTATGTACTACTCGCAATGAAAATAAGAGAGCTAATTTTATGAAAAAAATAATTTAAAATTTAATTCTTCATATACTAAATGATCTTAATTAAAATGTATAGCGATCCTAAATCAGTTAAATTTGTATTGTTGTTGCTTAGCACCTGTACCATTTATTCGCTTGCACAAACCGATTCCACTGAACGTGCAGGTATTGAACCATTACCGATACTAAGTTATGATACTGATACAGGTTTCGGATATGGTCTAAAAATATTTTTTTATAACCGACTGAACACAGAAGAAAGTTTTGATATAATTCTTTTCAACAGCACCGAAGGTGAGCAGTGGTATAAGTTTGTTTTTTCAACTCCGGATTTTGAAAGCCGGCAAGGCACTGAGTTCCCTATCGCATTAGATGTCACTTTCGAATACGATAAATGGAAGAACTATAACTTGTACTATTATAACCTTGAGGTTGAAGGAACAAACTATGCTGATGGACAAGTTGAGTTCACGGATCAATGTAATTATGAATTAATCGAAACAAAAATATTTCTAAATCACGCCTTCCGAAAAGACTTCACCGGTTGGTTTGGATTAAAATTCAGTTCATTAGCTACATACAATTACAGAAGAGATACAATATTAACTTCTCCGGAAAATGTTGAGAATAAATATCAGGAAGCACCTTCAGTAAAATATTTATCTGCAAACCTTAATGCTAAATGGGATACTCGGAACAGCTACATCAATCCTTCAACCGGTCTTGTTCTAGAAATTGAACTTGAATACGCACCCAATATTCTCGAAGCTAATAGTTCTTTTTTCAGACAGGCGTTTGTCGTTCGGCACTTCACAGAAATATTTTTTAAGAACTTGATACTTGCCAGCAGAGCGGTAGAACAGGTTTTAATCGCAGGATCCGAGTCATCACAATTTTTGGCAATCCCTGTCGGCGGCAGCAATACTCTGCGTGGTGTTCCGATGGATAAGTTCAGATTCTACTCGGAGTTCCTGTTTAACAACGAATTGAGGTTTCCTATCTGGTGGCGGTTTGGTGCCATAGCAGGGCTGGATATTGGTTATGGCTCCAATAAAGATTTATATCCCGAAGACACAATTGACTGGATAGTTAATCCTGTCGTTGGTCTTCGTTTCTTTATGGACAATTTTATTGTTCGTGCTGATGTTGGATTTTATAAAGGTGACATTGGCTTCTATTTGAACTTCGGACATATTTATTAATTATTAGAATAACATTTTACTTTTTTCTGACAATGTTGTGACATTTGAAACTTCCTTATTTAGTACTATTTGAGTGTAATATGTTTAATATTAGAAAGGAATAAAACAATGAAACATTCAATCAAATATTTCAAAATTATTTTCTTTTGCAGTTTTATGTTAATTCTTTTTGGTTGTGCGACCGTTGAAGAAACTCTTTATCTTCGCAAGGCTGAAGTAACAGGATCGATTATGCCTGTACCAATCCATATTACCGATACAACCGAAGTGCCATCGTTCACAATTTCGCCCACTTTTTCGTACAACTCAAAAAAAATATTTACAGGAGAAATTACCGAGTATACAAGCTTGTATTGGCTTGACACCGCATTTGTTCCATCTGAGCATAGTTTAATCTGGAATGTCCCGACAGTGAACGCAGGAATTAATTTTGACTTTGTAGTTATGAGAGGGTTTGCTTTATCATTTGGTGCGAACTATTCATCTCAACAAAATTTTAATTCTTGGGGTGGGCATTTCGGACTTGGGCTCTTTAGTTATAATAATGGTCTGTGTCTTCGACTTGATGGTGGATTGCAAATTCATTCAATGAGTTACGATGCTTATACAGTAAGCAAAGTAATAGTAGAATACTGGTGGGGTGACAGAGAAGAGCACATCTCATTTTATCACGACATTGGCGAGTCTACACACTTTGATCCTTATATGACACTTACATTCAATACAGCATTTAAAGCCTGGCCTGTCAATATTTTTATAAATGGGGGTTACGTCGTTCAGACATTATTTTCGTTCACACCAGAAACTTCGTATTACTATTTCCCAATTTCTACATATACACAATCGGATAAACGAGGTTCAAGTACAGCAGGTTTTATAAGTTTGACTCCGGGTATTTATTTTAATTTTTCTGAAATAACACGAGTTTTAGTGGGTTGCCGCTTTTATATAGAAACTCAAATAGGTGGAGCTGATCCCAAATCATTCATTATGCCAATGATGCAGGTGGATTTTACTTTGTAATTAAAATATGACAATCCTTTTACAATTCTATGACATTTACCGCGAGGAGTATAATTAATATGTCATTGTAGATTTAACTGGAGATTGAAATGAAAAAAATAATACTTCTTTCTGTAATGATTCCAATAATGAACCTTTTCCCTCAAGTGAGGGAAATAGAATCGCGATCTTACTTCAAACAGGGCAACGTTGAGTTTAATTTCTCAACTAACCTGGGAGTAGGTTTTTCAACATCCGATGTTTTTCAGACAACTCAGAATATTTCTCCATATGATTCATCCTACAGTGAGTATTCCTATAATTATTCTGACCGTCCATTTAATTTATTATTTACTGCTTCAATCGGTTATTGTATTATTGACGGTTTAACCATTGAACCTGAACTGGATATAAATCTGATCACAGATGAAGAAACATCAATATCATTAATAGGTAATCTTACATACAATTTTAGCATTCCAAGAAAAAACACTTATCCATTTATAAAGCTGGGTTACGGTTTAAGCAATTACTATTCCGATCCTTATTATGGATATTCAAATGAATCGGGCGGTAGTTCCCTGGACACAAGAGTTATAAATGCCGGGGCAGGATTAAAGTTTTTATATTCGTCCGGCATGGCACTGAAGTTAGAAATTAACTTCAAAAATTATAATTATTCAAATTCCAGTTCATATACTTATGAATATTCTGAGGGCACTTATAAAATAGATAATGACATGAATGTTATATCCTTGTCTATCGGTTTTTCAATTTTGCTGTAAATTTCGCGAAGGGAGGATTGAATGAAATCAATATCATATTTTGTCAAACCTATCTTTAGCAGAACGCTGTTGTTCCTGATTTCAGTAAGCTTACTGTTTTATCCAAATTGTGGTTCAAGGATTGAAAGAATTTCTGAATCACCTAAGCAATTTCCAGTTCATAAAAGTTCACAAGATCTTCCGTTTCTGAAATTGCATATGAAGAATGGTGATTTATACGTACTCGAAAATTGGAATTTTATTACATCAAAA
>DATIJX010000013.1:0-10186 GCA_035478175.1 Ignavibacteriaceae bacterium | reverse complement strand
TTGGCGGAGGCGAAAAGAGAATCGCCTCGCAGCATAAAAAAGGAAAGCTGACTGCTCGTGAAAGAATTGATCTGCTGCTTGACGAAGGAAGCTTTGAAGAGTTTGATATGTTTGTTTCCCATCGAAGCATTGACTTCGGTCTTGATAAAGAAGCTTACCTGTCAGATGGAGTTGTGACAGGTTACGGAACAATTGATGGCAGACTGGTGTATGTCTTCTCACAGGACTTCACTGTTTTTGGCGGATCACTTTCCGAAATGTATGCACAAAAGATTTGCAAGATCATGGATAAGGCAATGAAAGTCGGTGCCCCAATAATTGGAATTAACGATAGCGGTGGTGCAAGAATTCAGGAAGGCGTAAAAAGTCTTGGCGGATACGCAGATATATTTCAAAGAAACATTATGGCCTCGGGTGTTGTGCCGCAGATCTCTGCAGTATTTGGACCTTGTGCTGGTGGTGCTGTCTATTCCCCTGCTCTTACAGACATAATCATAATGTCAAAAGAAACAAGTTATATGTTCGTTACCGGACCAAAGGTTGTTAAAACAGTTACCGGCGAAGTTGTTGATGAAGAACAGCTTGGCGGTGCAATGGTTCACGGTTCAAAATCAGGTATTTCTCATTTCGTTGCTGATAGCGAAGAAGAAGGAATTTCTCTTATAAGAAAACTCTTAAGTTATTTACCTCAGAACAATCTTGAAGATCCGCCAGTCTTGGCTTGTACTGATCCGATTGACAGACTTGAAGATCATCTAAACGAAATCGTTCCGGAAAACCCAAGCAAACCGTACGATGTTAAGGATGTTATTCATGCTGTTGTTGATTATAATGAGTTCCTGGAAGTCGGACGTCATTTTGCACCAAACATTGTTACAGGTTTTACCAGATTCAATGGTATGTCTGTTGGAATTGTAGCAAACCAGCCAAACTATTTAGCAGGTGTGCTTGACATTAATTCCTCAAGAAAAGCTGCACGTTTTGTACGTTTCTGTGATGCATTCAATGTACCAATTGTAACTTTAGTTGATGTACCGGGATTCCTTCCGGGAACTGCTCAGGAGTATGGCGGAATAATTATTCACGGCGCAAAACTTCTGTTTGCTTATGGTGAAGCAACTGTTCCTAAAGTTACAGTCATTCTTAGAAAAGCTTACGGAGGTGCTTATGATGTTATGAGTTCAAAGCATCTTCGCGGCGATATCAATTATTCCTGGCCAGGTGCTGAAATTGCAGTTATGGGACCCAAGGGCGCAATAGAAATTCTTTACAGCAAAGAGTACAAAGATATTGTGGACCTTGAAGAGCGGATGAAATTTCTTCAGAAAAAAGAAGACGAATACAAACATAAATTTGCTACTCCTTATGTTGCTGCTAAATATGGTTTCATTGATGATGTTATTGAGCCAAGGAATACAAGGTTCAGAGTGATCAGAGCACTCGAATCGCTTAAAACAAAGAAGGATGTAAATCCTCCAAAGAAACATTCTAATATTCCTTTATAGTGAGATTGAAAATGTTATTCTTACAAGTACAACAAGTTTTAGCTGATACATTAAGTAAGTCCAGTAAATCGGAATTCTTCAAGGAGGTTGACCCATTCGGATTAGGAATGACGGTGATTGGATATGCAATTGTATTCATAGCACTCCTTCTGCTTTACATCGTCTTCTTTAATCTTACAAAATTAATTCAGGTTAAATTGAGAAGAATTCTGCGCAAAGAAGGAGCAATTGACAAAGAGAAAAAAGATATTACTATTCCCGGTGAAGTAAATGCGGCAATTGCTATGGCACTTCATTTATATTTTCTGGAGATGCACGATGAAGAATCAGCAATTCTCACAATTAACCGGGCTTCAAAAATTTACTCGCCGTGGAGCTCAAAGATCTACGGTTTGAGGCAACATCCAAGATAAGGGAATACAGCGATGAAAAATTTTAAATTTACTATTCAGGGAAATAAGTACGATGTCAAAGTCCTCGATGTTGACGAAAACATTGCAGAGATAGAAGTTAACGGTACATTATACAAAGTTGAAGTTGACAGGAAAATCACTCCAACCAAAACACCGAGACTTGTTAGATCGGTAGCTGTTCCTTCCACTGAATCAGTTCCATCACAACTAAAGACAAGCGCACCAACGGCACCAAAAGGTGCAGGCTTTATTAAATCACCTCTTCCGGGAGTAATTCTGGATGTTCATGTGAGAGAGGGTGACAAAATATCGGCAGGGACAAAACTAATTACACTCGAAGCAATGAAAATGGAAAATAATATTAATGCTGATAAGGCAGGTATTATTAAATCACTGAAGGTTAAAAAAGGTGACAGTGTTCTTGAAGGTGATATACTTATCGAGATTGGGGATTAATCATGGGCGGTTTTTTCGAATTCTTACAACACGGAATGGAGCAATTCTTCCGTTACACTGCCTTTGCAAACATGACCACAGGTCATATTGTAATGATTATTGTTGGTCTTGGTTTTATTTATCTTGCAATTACAAAAGAATATGAGCCACTGCTTCTCGTACCAATAGGTTTCGGTATGTTAATTGGCAATATCCCTTTTTTACAGGATGCTAACCTGCAGCTTGGAATTTACGAACCCGGAAGTGTGATGAACTATCTTTACTTTGGTGTAATAAAAGGAATATACCCTCCTCTCATCTTTCTCGGTATTGGCGCGATGACTGACTTCTCAACCTTACTTTCAAATCCAAAACTTATACTTCTGGGTGCAGCGGCACAACTCGGAATATTTGGTGCGTATATGCTTGCACTTTTTCTCGGTTTTATACCAGAACAGGCAGCTGCCATCGGAATAATTGGCGGTGCTGATGGACCAACTGCAATATTCTTAGCTTCGAAGCTTGCACCTGAATTAGTTGGCGCTATTGCCGTGTCGGCTTATTCATATATGGCACTTGTTCCGGTTATTCAACCTCCAATCATGAGATTACTGACCAATGATAAGGAAAGAAGAATCAGAATGAAACCTCCCCGTTCAGTTTCAAAAACTGAAAAAGTCCTTTTCCCCATAGTTGGATTGATTCTTACATCGTTTCTTACACCTAGTGCTCTTCCACTACTCGGTATGCTTTTCTTTGGAAATCTTCTTAAAGAAAGCGGAGTTACAAAAAGATTAGCAGATACAGCTAAAGGTCCATTGATTGATATCGTAACAATTCTGATAGGTATAACTGTTGGTGCATCCACGCAGGCAACTACTTTTCTTACAGCCCAATCAGTTGGAATTTTTGCTTTGGGCGCAGTCTCATTTATGATTGCAACTTTCGGTGGAGTAATGTTTGCAAAGGTGATGAATTTATTCCTTAGTGAAGAGAATAAAATTAATCCATTAATTGGTAACGCAGGTGTTTCTGCTGTGCCTGACAGCGCAAGAGTTTCGCAGGTTATTGGACTTCAGTACGACAAAACAAATCATCTTCTGATGCATGCAATGGCTCCAAATGTAGCGGGTGTGATTGGCTCTGCAGTTGCTGCTGGTATTTTGATGTCGTTTTTGTTGTAAAGCCAGTAAACACAAATTATGAATTAAAAATAATTTGTGGCTTAGTCCGACATATACAGAAATAAATATTAATTCATTTTTTTTAAAATAATTTCAGGACAGGAGTCCTGAACTACGAAAAATACTGATTAAGTTTTCGCTTCAGGGCGGGAATAATAGTAGTAATATTTATAGTATGAACCGTAACCAGATTTATAAGAGAAGTTATTAAGCACAGTACCCAGGAACTGTGTATTCTCTCTTCTAATCAGTTCCACAGATCTTTCCATCATTTCTATTTCAGTATTCTCTGAAGAAACAATAAGGATTGTTCCATCAACCATACTCGTAAGAATTTCACTATCAGTCACAGCTATGACCGGAGGAGAATCTATAATAATAAGATCAAATTGATCGCGCAATTTCTTGAGGAAATTTCTCATCTCCTGTGAATCAAGCATCTCCGCCGGATTAGGAGGAATTGTTCCCGATAAAATTATGCTGAGATTTGGGATCTCTGATTTAATTAATACTTCATCAAGCTTAGCACCTCCAACAAGGTAGTCAATTAAGCCAGGGACTTTATCCCTATTAAATAATTTATGAACGGAAGGTTTTCGCAGATCGCAGTCAATCAACAGAACTTTCTTTTTTGAAGTTGCAAAACTACCGGCAAGGTTAACTGCAATAGTTGTTTTACCTTCCTGTGGTGCTGATGAAGTAATTAATATTGATTTAAGGCTTTCAGTATTAATTCTCGAAAATTGTATCCTCGTTCGCAATGCTCTGAATGCTTCACTTGGTATTGAATCCGGAAGCTTATCAACTACGAACTGTACTGACTGATCTCCTGCCATAATACTTTCAAAGGGAGGTATCCATGCTAATACATTTATTTTACGTTTCTCAATATCATCCGGAGACTTTACCGTATCATCAAAATAATTTTTAACGAAGACATAACCTACAGCCAGGCCGGCACCAAGCAGCAAACCAATGATTACGATTAATGTACGATTTGGCTTAGATGGTCTTAAGGGTATCCGGGCTTCATCGATAATCAAAACATTCCCCGGTTGGGATTGTTCATTTATAATTGCTTCCTGATATCTTTGTTCAATCATCAGGTAAAGTTTTTCTAAAGCCTCTGAATTCCTTTTAAGTCTTGCAAGCTCGATAGCATTCTTCGGGAGCTTCATAAATCGTGCTTCGTAACCCTGAACAATTTTATCCAGCTCTTTAATTGAAGTCTCAAGTGATTGGTTTCTTATTTCCTCTCCAATAATCTTTTGAGTTAATTCCTTTACTTCCTCAGGACTGCTTGCGAATATGCCGGCTTTCAATACTTCGAGCTCTTTATCAAGCTGCTTTCTTAATTCATTAATTTTTCTATCATATTCCTGGATCATTGGTGAATCTTCAGTTAAGCCGTCTTTCCTGGAAATGGCAACCTGTTTATTTACTTCAAGCTTAGCAATTTCTTCCTGAACAGCAGTTATATATTTCTGTGAAGTAAGACTCGTGAGATAGTCTGCCATTCTTGGATTTTGTGCCTTCAACTCCTGTCTGAGACTTTCGAGTACTTTGTTGGAAGCCATCAGATCAACCTGTGTGGCACTCTTCTGAGCTTCGAATTGAGATAGAACACTTATAAGTGTTGAAGCTCTTTCATCGAGAGCAATAAGTCCTCCTCTTTCCTGGAAAGCCCTTAAAGTTTCTTCGGCTGAATTCAAATCATCATATTTTTCTTTCCTCTGCTCATCCAGAAAATTTGTAACTAATGTAAGCTGATTTCTATTTTGATCGAGGTTCAGGTTTTTATATTGCTGAGAATATACATTTGCAATAAGTGTAGCTTCAAAAGGTGAGGGCGAGAGAGCACTAATTTCAATTATATCAAGTCCCCTTTTCTGATCAATCGCTACATCGCTTAAAGAAACCGCAAGTGCGTCAGCAGATTTGATGTTATTGTTAAGATCTTCAATAGCAGATTTTTGATCGAGCAAAATAAAATATCTGGACTTATCTATATCTCTGTAGAAACTATCAATCAATGTAACTGCAACCATTTGTCTTGCAGTAAATGACCGCATAATTTCAATTTCATTTGCAATAAACCTGTCGTTCCCCCATTCCTGAAATTCAGGAAGTAATGGAGATGTTAAAACGCTTCCACCTTGCGGACGTGATATTTTTAATGCAGCAGTTGACTTATAAATGTCAATCGCATTTGTCGCATAAATAAGTGCAACCACTAATCCGGAGAGCGTTATTAAGCTTACCGGTATCCAGTTTGCTCTTATTATTCTTAAATAATCCTTAAAAGTATTTGTTTGAAGAACGCTGTAATCGTCCCGTATTTCTTCTGCCATGCTATTTATTAGTTGTTACAATTAAAGTAGTTAATGAAAGTAAAACACCTACAATTGAAAGTCCTAAAGTAAGGTAGTTCTCCCAGTAAAGCCTTGGTCTGCCCGGAACAACTAAAACATCGCCAGCTTCCATTTTGTAAAGAGAAAGATTTTGGCTTAGATCTTCATTCCACCAGAGATCATCATAATTAAATTTCATCATCTGCTGAGATGAATCGGGCAGTACTTTATAAACCCGAATCTCATCAAGATAAGAATCATCGGAAATCCCGCCAGAATAGGAAATCAAATCTTTGATATCACTTCTCTGGGGAATAACATATCTCCCGGGATATTTGACATATCCCCACACAGACACTTTTATGTTTAAACCATCCGGATCAGAATAATCATAATATGCGCCCTGATTCTGTCCTAAATACTTAGGGCTTAACCCTAACTGGTAATCTCCCTCTTGCGGAAAAATCATACTGACAGAAATTAATAGTAAGAATGAAATTGTAAGAATTTGTTGCATCACATTATTTTTTTTTGTTTCGATAAATTTAGGTAATAAATACACTCAATCAAATTTTAGAGCTGATTTTTAACTAAGACAAACTATATTGACAGGGATGAATGATTGTTAATTCATTTTGATATATTTGCGCCTCAAAAATATCTGCGAGCCAGAACTATTTTCTGATTAATGTAAAATTGACTAAGTGATAACATTAATTCTCATTGCTCAATTGGAAGCGATTACTTTTTCCACTGTAATTAAGAACTTATTCTGGTATAATTATCGTTATTATCAATAAACTTCAAATGTTAAACATAGAGTACTAAGGATGAGAACACTACAATATTTAATACTTTTTTCAATTATCATTTTATCTATATCACTCCCTCTAATTGCCCAGGAGGATGAGGAACCGGTAAATTATTTTCAGATGGAACCTCTGGATGACAGTCTTTTCATTCAGATTCAGGAAGCACTGTTTATCGACCCCCCCGATCCTAAAGCAGAAATTGTAGTTGATGTGCGCGATGCTAATAATCAAACCATCTCAATTAAAGGAGCACTTTATCCATTCCTTGCCTTGAAGCCTGAACTTCGTGCAAGGATAGTGACTTATCCTTTTAAGTTAAACCTTGAAGAAACAGTAAACTTCGGAAGCTTGTATACCAGAGTTATAAACAAGTTAAGATTTGAGAAGATATTAGTTCCACCATCTGTGTTTCAGATCTCTCCAACACTTGGTTACATAAACCCGTACCTTCAGTTTCAAGGTGGAGAGAGATTCGGCATTCCTATTAAAAAAGATCTTGGAATTTCAATCGGATTGGGTACACCATACTCAGGGGCACTTGAAACAAATTTTGTTGAAGCAAACTTTCACTTACTGGGTTTCAGGGGAGGCTTATTTACTGCTGTCGATGCTTTTGTTGAGCTTAAAGGCTCAGAAAATCATAACAACTTATTTGTAACAAACGGTTACCAGTTTTCTTATGTAATACCGTTCGGTAATTTTTTTGAAATTGGATATTTAGGTGTGTCCGAGGATTTTACTGAGTCTCAGATTTTAAAGTACACAACACAGACTGTTAACAAAGACAACATAGTACTCAATCCTGATGGATCAATTAAATACCAGCCGTATCTGCTTACAGGTTCATTTATAAATTGGGAATTGAGATATCCCGTAAAAGTTCTTGGAGCAACGAGGGGCAAATTCTATGTTGCCCAGTTTATTGATGAATGGCACATTGGCTTCACAGGCCGCGAATTGGCTCTTGCAGGAAGTGTATTTGATTTAAGATTCGACGCAATGTTTAACAGTCCGGTGCGCCAGGCTCAATATCTTCTCGATATTCAGGTTCAAAAGATTTTTGATTACTGGGCATTCAGCACAATATCAATTGGACCCAGCGTTACAATGTCGAATACAAAAAGCGGGAGCTTTGGGTTCACATCTCTCTTCCTTAATCTGAGAATTAAGGTTGGCTCATCACTTTAAAAGTTAGATTAAATTCACCATAAGAAATTTAATTCTTATTTTTACTCGTGTAATTTATTCCAAGTCATTTCAACTACTGATGTCATTCCGACTTGTTCGGAATCAGACAGGGATTAGCGATCAGATTCCTGACTCTCCGGCAATTGCCGGATCGCAGGAATGACAAAGAAATGATTGACGAAGAAGTATGACGCTAAATCAGTTAACAAATATTAAAAAATTATTTTTCCTCGGAATTGCAGTTGCGTCAACAAAAGTTATGCTGCTGCTGTTCGCTTACTTTTTTGATGCTGAAATCTATAACCAGTTCAACCAGATCTATTACACTGCTTCGATAATAATATTATTTGGTTCGCTCGGATTTAACATTGCTGTAACAAGATTAAAGATCGGTTTTAAGTTAGTTTATGGTGCTGTTGCAATAAATGCTATTCTCGTTTACCTGTTACTGCAAATTGTATCTTCACCCTTCAACAATTTTTATGAAATTGCTTCAATACTACTTTACAGTATTTTTATTTCTATTACAGGCATCTTCGTCTTTCATCTTTTATTCTCGGGAAGGTATAAAGATTATGTGCTGCTTACTCTGCTATACTCCGCACTGCATCTACTCATTATCCCGGCTATACTTTTTCTTAAGGTAAGTTTGTTTGCTGTCTTACCTGTTGTTTCACTTCTCTGGTTTAGTATCGGATTTCCGAAATACATTAAACAAAATAATTCTTCCGTTAAACTGTTTGGTGAATTTTATAAAATCGGTATTTCAGCTTTTGTTATTAACTCCGCAGTATCACTTGCGCTTGCGGCTGATAAATATTTTGTAAACCATTTTTTCAATCTTGAAGTTGCAAACTCATATACATTTGCATGGGGATTAACAGCACCTATGTTTTATATCGGGGTTATTATAGAGCAATTTCTTTTCTCTGAAGCCAATCCCAGTAAATCTAATATCCTGAAAAGAGGCCTTGTTCTTTCGACTGCTTTTGTAATTATTTATGCGGTTACTTTGCTGGTTGTAATTAATCTTTTTCCTGGTCTGCTTCCGGAATCAGTTAACTCTAACTATGTACTGAATATTGTATCTCTTATGATATCCGGTTATTCTTTGTATATAATATTTCATTTTCCCGTGAACGCATATCTCTTTAAATCTCTGGGAACTGAAAAACAAAAAAGCATTTCAATAATTTTCAGCATAATAATCTTTGCGTTCGTAATTTTGTACGGCACAATTATGCAGGGAGTCATTGAAATAAATTATCTCTGGCTGTTGATCATTACCTGGAGTTACATATTCACACTTTTGATAACGAAGATATTCATAATGTTCAGAAAGCCCGCAGAGGAAGAACTATTATCACCTGTCTCGGAAATAACAAACCTTGAACCCTGAAAAATTTATAAAATATTCTGTCCCTTTTTTTGTGCTGGCAATTATCAGCCGATCGATTGAAGAGATCAGTTTTGTTTACTACGCTGTGCCGGTGATGTGTGTTACTTACACCGTATTTAGCTTATGGAATGTTAAAAGTCAAAGGTCAAAAGTCAAAGGTCAAAATCCGGAATCTGAAATCCGGCATCCGGCATCCAGTATCAAACAATTTCCCTCTCCCATCTTCCATCATCCATTTACCATCTTCCTTATCCCAGGAATTTGGTTTTTAGTAACCTCTCTCTGGTCGTCCTACCCGGAAGTTTCCGCAGCAAGAGCTTTATATTTTATTTTGATTTCAACCGGATGTATTTCAGCGGGAGTTTTATGGATACGTTATTCAGGGAGAAATATTTTTGAGCTTCTCCTCCCTGCTAATGTTATTGTTGTTTTGCTCTGTTTGTTTTCACTGATTACGAATATTCCTTCCGATAGCTGGACGGCAGGACATGGAAAAGGTTTTATGGGTTTCTTCGGACATCAAAATTTACTGGCAAGTGTACTGCTGTTCACTCTTCAATCCGTATTTTTTAAACTCTTGCAACTAGTAAAAAGTGATCAGTTATCAGTGATCAGATATACAAGACCAAAAATATCTTCCAGCTACTTACTACTAACTACTTACTACTTACCACTTACTGCTTACAGCTTACTGCTTACTGCTAACCTGTTACTCATCATGCTAACCTACTCCCGCTCTGCAATACTTGCTTTGATATTTGGTGCAATCGTTTTCCTGATACTAAATAAAAACTGGAAAGTTCTTTCATATAGTTTCGTTGCAGCAGCAGTTATTACATCAATCATTTACTTAACTCCGGCTATGAATAATTTCGCTGATAAAATTCTAAAAAAAGATT